>JBMDWS010000481.1:0-3149 GCA_048594695.1 Truepera sp.
CTAGGCGAACCCACCACGCCGGGCAGGTATTCCAGACTCGCCGCGTGAGGCAAAACAAGGTCCATCAGCACACCGTCTTTCAGCGCCACTACCGGGTCGAGCCCGGCCTGACGCGAATAATCCGCAGTTCTCGTGGCCGACGAGGCGTAGAGCCTCACCCGCACGTCGTGACTGGCGACCACCCGCGCCACCACGAAAGCAGCCCCCAGGTCCACGGTCACGTCATGGAAAGACCCCGGCGTCAACACCGGGGTCGTAAAGGGCAGCACTTCGATTTCAGAGGGGACACCGCCACCACTGGGCGCGCCCCCTAGCGTTACTGTCACAGCCATTAAAGGATGCTCCCTTCCTCGAGCGTAATGCTGATGGTCCCGTCGCCGTTATCGACCATCAGGACGTAGGGCGGGCTCACGTCGCCGGGCACCGTGTTCAGGTAGACCGGGCACTCGCGCGCCGACTTGAAGTTGAAAGCCTCCCGGGTCTGCAAGGTCAGCGCGACATTCGCGATCGCGTCCTCCAGGCTCTCCTCGGCCAGCGTCAGGCGAACCTCGCGCCCGGCGTCGGTGCCTTCCAGAGCCGTCACCCGGTTCACGACCAGGCCGAAGTCGCCGAAGTCCTCCTCGAGCCCGTCCAGGCGCGCTTCGACGGCCGTTAGATCGACGTCGCCGCCGCCGCCCGTTGTCGGTGTGCTGGGTCCGTTGCCGCTGGCCCCGTACCAGGGGTCCAAGAGCGGGTTGTAGTCAGGTGCGGGCATCTTGCCCCTCCAGATAGAGCTTGTCGCCGACCGGATGAATCACGGCGGCCCCCTGCCCGTGGTGCTCGACGCCAAGGATTCGGGTAGGGACGTAGTAGCGTTTCTGCGCTAGGGTGTTGGGGTGATCAGAGAATGGCAGGCGCTTGAAGAACAGCTCAGGGTCGAGGTTGCTGGCAAGGGCAAAGTCACGCTCCGCGTCCGTTCCCCCCTGTGGCAAGCCAGCGGCGTAGTGACGCACGCGAACTTCCAGGTGGAGGTGAGCGACGTACTGCTGAAATGTCCCCTTACCCACGGACCCTACGCAGTCACCCGCATTAACCGTCTGTCCAGCGGTGACTACCATGTGGTTGAGGTGTGCGTACTGAACCTCGAGCGAAGCGATAGGGCGTTCGAAAGCGTCCATCGCCATGCGCCTCACCCAGTCGTCGGCTCGCACCACGACGATCCCGCCCCAGGAGCCCACCACGCCCGCATCTACGACCACACCAGGGACGCAGGCGCTTACTGGATACCCAAGATCAGTGTCCCCGCCGGTTATCAGGTTGAGGTCAACCCCCCGGTGATATTTGCCGTAAGCCTCAAGGTAGCCGGGGTCGAGAAAGCCAGCATCACAGCGCATGAGCCGCCAGGGCCGTAGCGGATACGAGAACTCAGGGCCGAACGTACTCACGCTTCACCCGCCCCTCGCGCTCGAGCCGATCCAGTTTCCTGCAGAGGGTGTACAGGTAAGCGATCATCCCCAGCCAGCTCAGATTGCTCAGGGTTTTAACCAGCGTCGGCGTGTCCGCTTTGACGTTGCCGATACTCTGCACCACCGCCGCGTCCAGGTAATAGATCGCCGGGAACACGCAGCAGGCTAATATCCACAGCCGTCCGCTTCTAAAGGCCATCTGCGCCAAAAGCAAAACCGCCAGGAGCATCAGCATCCGGGCGATCGTCATGGGCCAGTGCAGCGCCCACCAGGGCGAACTCACCAGCGCGTGATAGAACTCAAGCATCCTTTCCATCAACCACCTTCACCTTCGTCACTGCCTCCACCACAGAAGTAAGAAAGAACCTCTGCGCTTTCGGGCCTCCACTTCCGAGAACTGCCGCCACGATGCCGAGCAGCTCGCCCCGCGCCTCGGGAAATAAATGCTGGACCGCCCAGCCCGAGAGACCGCCGTAAAAAGCCACCGAAGCCACCTGCACGCTGACGCGCGCAAAGTCCCTGCGGGTAAACCTCTTTTTGTCGTTCTTTTCGGACAAGACTTCCAGCGCCGTCTGAAACAGGCTGGCCGCGCCAGCGAATACCGCGCACCATACGAAAGTGCTAAGGGTGTCTAACTTGTCAGTCACCTCCGTAAGCCCACCTTCCCGCCCACAAGTTTTTTAGAAGTATTTGACGCCGCCGCGCACCTCGAGGCTTTTCCACGCCCCCCGGCTCATGGCCGGTGCGTCGGCCTGCAGCGTGATACTGGTCGTGCCCTGAGCGTCCTGAATCTCGTGCTTGATGTCGATCACGTTGTAGCGCGTCGTCCGCTTGAGCTGGTCGTCGTTGATGCCCAGGTCCACCGTGTCGCCGATTTCATAGAGCGGGAAAAGCGGCATCTTGACGACCACCGTTTCCCGGGGCCGGGCGAGGTCGGTTAGCGCCGCGTCGGCCAGCCGGATAGCCTCGGCCTCGGTCTGCAGCATCGAGTCCGAGCCCTCCTCGATCCACATGACCCTGGGGAACCTGAACCGGTCGATGGAGGCCTGGTCTTTCCTGACGATAAAAGCCCGCGACTCAGCCGGGCCGTAGGCCACGACGACGTAGTTACGCACGTCGTCGGTGGTGCTCTCGAAACGCTCGAGGCTGAAATAGTTATCCGGTCCCAGGTTGTAGACGCTGACACTGGGGTTAGCCCGTCCCGGTTCGGAGAGCGTGAGCTGCGCCCGGGTGCGGGAGTTGGGTAGCCAGCGCACACGCAGGTCCCAGCCGATCATCTTCACCAGCCGGTCGAGCGCCTCCCAGACGGGCATACGCTCCTGCTTGTAGGGATTGATGCCCCAGTCGGGGTTGCCCACGACACGGAGCGTGGCGATACTCGCGCCGTACTTTTTCAGAATGAGCGCCATGACGCTCTGGATTTCGCCCGAGAGCTCGACGTAAGGAGCCTCGTCGGGATTGTAGGTCGTCGCCATCAGCCACTCGTTTCGATGATTTCGTAGTCGCCCGACACGCCCGGCGGCGGCTGCTGCGCCGCAGGCAGCGTCAGTTCCGGCGTGATGTAGAGCTGGGTCAGGTCGTGAGCCACGTCGCGCGCGATGATCTTCACGTCGTTCACTCCGCCCGGGTCCACGCTGTTGATGCGGCCCTCGAAGATCTTGAGCGGCGGGAACTGCGTCCCGGGATGGACCGTCACCTGCACCC
>JBMDWS010000482.1:0-3747 GCA_048594695.1 Truepera sp.
AAGATGAGGGGCTCGCAGCGGAGCCCCTCCTTGGTCCTAATACCCTTAACCGAGGTTGTTCGGGAAGTTCGGGTCGAGCAGCGCGGCGAACTGATCCTCGAGGCCCGCCGGGATGGTGATGCCTTCGGGGAAGAAGCTCGCGTCCGAAACAGCAGCGTCCGGGCTCAGGTAGACGATCTTGGCGACCTGGAGCGGGGTGCGGCTGAACGCGATGCCGTTGCCGTCGGTCGGCACGATATTAGCGCCGCGCCCGTCTGGGCCTTCATGGGCCGCAGGCTTGACGGTGTCGTACCCCTCGTTCCCGACGATGCCCTGATCGAGGTCGGTCGAGCCGTCGAGCGAATCGCGGGCGTCCGAGATGGCGCGCACGATGGTCCAGATATCGACGCCTCCGTAACGGTTGTCGCGGCGCGAATCCGACGAATACAGGAGCCCGCGAACATTTCCGGCGTGATAGGCCTCGACTGCCAGAATCCCGGCGGCAGCCTCGAGGTAATCCTTGTTGGTGATGAATTTGGCAGCGCCCTTATAGGCAGTAACCCCGACGTCTTCAAAGATGAACGCGCCGTGCAGGAAGAAGGTATCGTTGGCGAAAGTGTTGAACGCTGCCGGGTCGAAGCCGAGGCCGTTTTGGGTGAGGCTCGCGGCGGCGGTCGCAGCGGCAACAAACGACGAGTTCAGGTTGATGGTCGGCAGGTCGGCGACGGGCGCGCCCGCGCTCTCCAGGGCTGCACGCAGGAAGAGCACGTGAGCCAGCTCGTCCTGAGCGATCTCCTGAGCGTATTCGGCGACCAGCGTCGAGATCTTCGTGACCGTCGAGGGGGTAAAGCCGGGCGTAAAGGGCGGGTAGAGCGAGGTGTTGGGGTCGGTTCCTGTGTAGCCGTCGGGCAACTGGACTTTGCCCTCTTCATAACCGGGCAGCTCACTCAGGCGACCCACGGCAGCCAGGTAGTAGGCCGCCTCGAGATACTCGAGGTTCAGCGCAAAGTTTAGAATCGCCGCATCGTAGTCGCCTTCGGCCTGCTGCGTGCCAACCTGCCCGACGACGTTGCCGCCACAGGCGGTCATGACGGCTCCGGCACCAATAAGCCCCAGGTTCCCGAGGAGCCTGCGGCGGTCTACCTTCCCGTTCAGTATCTTACTTACGTCCATAGTTCAACCTCCGGCACCCGAGTGAAGTGGCCCACCTCGAGGGCAATCAGAATTAAGTGGGCTTTCTCAGTTCAGGTATACACAGCTGATGCTTCGTTGGATTTGACATTTCAGACTCAGTCAAGCGCAAGTGACCTTTTTAACAGAGAGCACTGCTGTCGACCGAAATATGTACCTAAAATAAGGGGGATTCCGCATCTCAAAGGGAGTTTAGTGTGCTTATATGCTAGACTCGGCAAAATTTCACAGAGGAAGTTAGCCCTATGAAGCTACCCGCAATCGGTGTTCTCTTCTGTTCGCTCCTCGTCGGCTGTGGTGCTCAGGAGGGCACAACGCCCCCAGGCAGTGTTCTTAGCGTCGAGGTCAGGGACGTAGCCTGGGCCGCCTATCAAGATGGCGAAGGTGCCTGGCAGGCGCTCCCAGAAGGGACGTTTGCAAGCAGCGCTGCACCGACGGGACGTACCTTGCTCGAGGCTCCTACCCATTTCACCCACCCGTTCTCACGTCTGACGGTTCCGGTACACCGGAACCCCGTCCCACACCTGCGCCAGACCGGATCTCAGCAGACGACGGAACACAATGTGAATATTGGGGACGCAAAGGGCCGCTACAGTCTAGCCTATATCTGTCTCGATGAGGACTTGGGCTACAGCTCGAGTTCCCTCAGTCTCACGCATTCGACCGTTGGAGCCGACGCCACACAGTCTCTAAGGTGCTACAACGGCGGGGACGAACCAACATACACGCTGTCGGGAACGGTCCGGGGGCTTGGTCCTGCAGACCTGGGCGTCGTCTACAGCTTTCTCGATTACACGGTGCTCGACACCACGAATACGGCCTACAGCTTCGACCTCTGGCCGAACGTGTACGACATTGTCGCCACACGCTACAGCGGAAACGCCACAGCTCCTAACCGAATTATCCTGCATCAGGACGTCTCACTCGCAGCGAATCAGACGCAAGACCTCGACTTCGAGAGTGAAACGGCCTTTACGCCCGAAACCGGCAAGGTCACGATGACAAACGTTCCTGAAGGTCTGACGCTCTCGGGCGGCGTCACCTTCGCCAGCGAGAACTACACGCTGGCGTCCATGGGCGGCGTTCAGGACGAAACAACCTTCGATTACGCGTTTATTCCGCCCGAGGTCTCGGGAGCCGACGCGGACCTCTACGTGCACGCGTTCGCCAGCAGCAGCCCCACGACGTCGGTATCCGTAAGCCGCTACCTGTTTGCGCCCGAAGACGTGACACTCTCCCTGCCTGAGCCGTTGGAGGGCGTGAGTATCGTAGCAACGCAGGGCTCCACGCCCTACCGCTATCCGGCGACGACCTGGAACGCTTACGAAGGCGAACGCGTGCGGTACACCCTCTACTACTCCCAGAGTAGCGGCACCGGGCCGTTCGTCGGCGCGTACGTTCGCATCGACGACGCGTGGCTCCCTGACGCTGCGTCCTACCGCTACACGCTGCCGGACCTGAGCACCGCACCGGGCTGGGCCAGCGCCTGGAACCTGCGCGCAGGCGAGGAGATCTCCTGGTATGTCGGGGCGTCCCTCGAGCGTTACCCCGCACCCGACGTCACCGATTACCTCGAGCTCGAGCTGTTCGGGACACTCCCCTAGGCCCCGCCTGTACCACTGGGGCGGATATTCTGGTTGCGCCGAAAGAGATTCTCGGGGTCGAAGCGCCGTTCAAGCTCTTGAAGCCGCTGCAGGTTTTCGCCGTAGAGCATCTCAGCTGGCGCTTCCCCCGCAAACCCCGGAAAATTTTGGTAGAGCCCCCCGGTATTCTCGGCGGAGAGCGCCGAAATACAGTCTCTGCCCCAGGCGATATTGTCCGCGTCGTCTACCAGAAGGAGACAGATGTCTTCCAGGGTGACGAGGTAGCGGGCGTCGCGGCGACCATAAGCCGTCTCGTCCGCGCCCCCCCGGGCCATAGCCCCGCCGTGATGCCAGATGTCGACCGTCGAATGATCCGCGGCTGCCCGTTCTGCGAAGGCCACGAGCATCTCGATGGCCTCGTCGGAAAGCCTCTGGAGTGTCGTGGATTTCCAGTAGTAGCGCCCGCCCGATCAAAACAGGCGACACGAGCGGGTTGGAAGGCTCCCTGGTTATCGGTGCCGCCATTATAGAAACGTTTGGGCGCCAAACGTCTCTACTAAACAGCTCGCTAGGAGGCCTGCGTCACGTCGCTTCCACTTCGCGCACGAGCGCGTCCACTTTTTTTACATACGCGTCCGGGTCAGCCTTGCGTTCCAGACCACCCGCCGACATGTACCGCACCTTGCCGTACACCTCACGCTCGGTCCAGCCCCTATCGTGCTGCCCGAAGACCCAGGCCACGTTGGCGTACGAATTGGCGTCTCGGCCATCGAGGAAATAGGTGTTGTTGAGATAGAGGGTCGTCTCGAAGGCGTACTCGGGAGAACTCGACCACTCGAGGATCTTCTTGCCCCAGTACATCCGCATGTAGTTATGCATGTAGCCGGTGTACCTAAGCTCGCGCATCGCCGCGTTCCAGTAGGGGTCGTGCGTCTCGGCGTTCGTGAGCTGCTCGCGCGTATAGAGCGGGTCACGCTTGTCGTCGGCGTGCTCG
>JBMDWS010000483.1:0-3862 GCA_048594695.1 Truepera sp.
CAGCTTGGCGAGCAAAAGTTTTGAACAGGGTTACTTAAATTGAAGCGAAGCTCCTCCCTATCCCGCTCACTAGCAGTGTTTGGAATACTCCTATTAGGCCCCACTGGCTGCATTGCACCTGCCGCGACGCAATCCTCTCAACCAACGTTCGACCCCGTGCGGGCATTCACGGGTCGTAGCCACGGAAACGACATGCTCACGGTCATCTTTCAAGCACCGCAGCCCTTTCATGTCGAAAGTCGCGGTCATACCCAGTCCAACGGCGAAATCCGCCTGGATCAGATCGTCGCATTCGCAGGCAGGCCGCCCGAGAAACGTTACTGGCTGCTCAAAAAAACGTCCCCAGCAAACTATGAAGGCACACTGAGCGAAGCCGCGGGTCCCGTCGAGGGACACACGGAAGGGTCACAGTTCAAGCTCATGTATACGCTCCCCGGCGGCCTCACCATGCACCAAACTCTGACGCTTGAGGCCAGTGGCAAGATCATCGATAACGTGGGCAGCATTACCTTTTTGGGCATCCAGATCGGCTCCCTGCACGAGACAATCGTGCGAGAGGCGAGTGTCGAGCATTTTCGACCCTAACCAACTTGGCGCTCAGGGAAGCAGTCGGCTTCTCTGAGTTTGACGGCATTGAGTAAGGCCCGTCGCTAACATCGGAACCGAAATCTGGGGTATGAGCCAGAATCCCCCACTTATTCAAAACGCACGTCTTTGAGTGAACCAATTCTCCTGACACGATGGGATGATTAACTCCCAGCGATGGTTATATGAAAGCCTTCTTCTAGTAGCTGGTGGCCCAGACGTAGGGTTTCCAGAACAAATACGTCAAAGTCCTCGAAGGTGCTGCGATGGTTCGAGATGGCGACGCGCAGGCAGTAACGCCCCTTCAGTGTCGTATAGGAGGGGACAGCCACACCGCTCTCGTGAAGCCGCATTAGGAGTTCCCGGTTGAGGGAGTTGAGAGCGTCATCGTCCAAACCACCGGGGTTGAAGCGCAGGCATACGATGTCGAGTTCGATAGGGGCGAGGCGCTCGAGCTGCGCTTCCCGTTCGACGAGCTCAGCAAGGTAATGTGCCTGAGCGACGTTCTGCTCCATGAGTCGCCCGTACTTGCGAACGCCGTGCTCCTTGAGGGAAAGCCAGACCTTCAGGGCCTTAAAGCTGCGCGAGAGTTCGACGCCGTAATCGCTGAACCACACCTCTCCGCCCGCGACACCCCTGGTGGCGTGCTGCAAGTATTCGGGCGTGAGAGAGAAGGTGTGGCGGTGAGCGCTTTCGTTTCTGACGAGCGCCATACCTGCCTCAAAGGGAACATGAAGCCACTTGTGAAAGTCGAGGGCGACCGAATCAGCACGCTCGATGCCTGCAACTAGAGGCTTTAGCTTAGGAGAGAGGGTCAGTAATCCACCTATGGCACCATCGACGTGAAACCACAGGTTTTCCCGGTCACAAAGGTCGGCTAGCGCCTGCAAGTCATCGACGGCACCGGTATTGACGGTTCCCGCATTCCCGACGACGCAAAAAGGTTCGGCTCCCGCCTCACGGTCGGCACGGATGGCTTCGGCCAGGGCAGCGACATCTATCTTGTAGTCGTGTCCCACAGGAATTTTGTGTAACGCTCGGCTGCCTAGCCCCATCAGCTCAGCAGCTTTCTGGTGACAGCTATGAACTTCGGCGGAGCTGTAGAAGATCAAGGGTCTGGGAACGGCTGCCATGCCCTCGCTGCGCACGTCGGCTCCCGCATGGACGTTTCGGGCTACGGCGAGCCCGACAAGGTTAGCCATCGACGCGCCGCTCACCATCAGACCGCTGGCATTCGCTGGAAAATCGAGCATCTCCCGGCACCACTCGACGATCTGCCCCTCCACCAACATGCCTGCGTGGTCCGCGCCCGCCATATTGGAATTGGTGACAGCTGCCAGGAAATCGCCAAGGGCACCCATCACCGTGCCGTTGCCCATGTACCAGGCCCAGAAGCGCGGGTGGATGTTGCCCAGCGGGTAGGGCATCACGTGCGTTTTAAAGTCTTGATAGGCCTGCTCGGCACCTTGCGGCTCGAGCGGCACACCCTCCTGTAGAGCGTGGGTCACCTCGGCGGGAATGTCTTGCCAGACAGGGCGCTCGCGAACGGTTTCCAGGTAGGTAAAAGCGTCGTCTACCATCTGGTGTGCGAGCGAGCGCATTGCTACCCAGTCTTGCGGGTCGAGCGTTTCCAAATCTGCTTCCACCACACGGTTCCTCTCATGGCAGCCCTTGACTTAGATCGGTCAGCCGCTTGCTTTTGCGGCAATCCTACACCTTTGCTGAGGATCGTTGGAAGGCAGCCAAATTTTTAGCAGGTCTGAAGACATAAATGCTTACATAATAGGAATTATGTATATACGCTTGTGAAGTTTGTGAAATCATCCGTTGATGCTCTGAAGCTCTGTGATGTTCAAGGCGCACGCTTAAACTCAAGGCCATGGGACAACTCAACGTATGCTTTCAGGTGATGGTCCTGACCACAACGAAAGCTCGCTACAAACATCTCATCTCCGATGGATGTCAGCGCAGCTGGTGCGACAAAGTCGATGCGCGAAGAGCTAAAGAGATGGTGCCGCTGCGCCCCGTTTCTGGTGAAGCGCCCGTTTCAGGATGGCAAGACGAGATCTGTCCTAAGTACATGCACTACCTGACCTGGATCGAACGCAACGCCGAGTCAGATTTTGCCAAGTCCTAGGTCCAACGATTGTGAGACGAAACCTACCGCCGTTGACGGAGAAGCCGAATCTAAACGAGTACGCCACTGTGGCCGAGACCTGCGCGCTACTTGGGTTGAATAGGCGACTTTTAGAGCGAATCGCCTATTCGCCAAGACTTTAGAAAGCTGCGGCTCCCGCTTCTGCCACGCGCTGATCCTAAGCTCCAGAACCCCCACTAACGCCAACTGCGCCTACAACTTCGCCATCGGCAACTAAGGGTAACCCTCCGACAAAAACCATAACGCGGCCATCGTTGGACTATTGAATCCCATAAAACTGATCTCCAGGTTGGCTGTTTTCGCCCAATTCCTTAGTCGATATGTCGAAAGCGCGGGCCGTCCAGGCCTTTTTGTGCGCGATATCAATACTGCCAATCCAAGCTTTGTCCATGCGCGCAAACACAATCGTGTTCCCACCGTAATCTACAACCGCGATACACATGGGCTGGTCTACAGCTGTCGCTTCCGCCATGGCAGCCTCGATGATTCGTTTAGCCTCTTATAAATGCACCATTTTTCCCCCGGTCGTCAATTACAACTCTGCGGTTTGGTTCAGCCGGGTGCAGTTACTGCACCCGCGCTACGTTAGTTGCTGGGCAAGCTCGCTTGTACATTTTGGTAGAGCGGGCGGCAGGCGTTTTGTTGGGAAGGAATCATGATTTCGTGAGCGGTCGGATTTTCAACGGCGTTATAGCTCACGGGCGGCTCAACAGCTGGGAAGGTGAGAGTGATGTTTTCGGGAAGATTCTGGGCATCGGGATTCTGAACGCCCTTCTCAACCAGGTATGGATCCGTAAATTTGCCGTAATCCCCGGGCTCGATCGCGTAGGTGACGGTTTCTGTACCAAAGCCTGCGTTAGCAAGATTTTTGTTTGGGTCATCCCAAGGCCGTCCGTCAAGGTTAGCGAAAAGTTTGATATCGATTAGAACACCGTCACAAAGGGGAGTCACCTCTTCGTACTGCGTTGGCCACCCCGAGCCGCCGGAGGTTTTCGGGTAGTCAGCCCAGTCTCCACCACGAAGGGGGCAGGCGCCACCACCAGCATAAGCAGCTCGGTTCGGGTGATGCACGCCGTACAAGGGGGTTCCGATGATCTCTTCAAGCCGGTTGCCCCCAAT
>JBMDWS010000484.1:0-2225 GCA_048594695.1 Truepera sp.
GATCGTCAAAGGATTTACAGAAGCATCGAATGTTTCGTGGATTGGTGCTCTGATGAGCATTGCGCCTTCAGCTTGCACGTTATTCAAAACCATCCCCTCCTAAACTGTGACTCTTCACGCCTCAGAGGTTGAGTTTATAGGAATAAAAAGAACCACAACGAACTCTCACAGAGAGTTGCAGCCCCCAATACAGGCGCAAAGCCACATCAACTGCCAAAAAATGCCCTCAGGGAGCCGTAGATCGCCTCCGGCATTTCTTCAGGCATGAAGTGGCCACACTCAAACGCTTTGCCCTCCACCTCATCCGCCCACTGCCGCCAGATGCCCAGCGGTCCCCCAGCATCCGTGTACCAAGTCCCTAACGCACCCGTGGCACCCCATAGTGCCAGCATCGGGCAGGTAATCTTCTTGCCTGCTGCCTGATCGGCTTCAGCATGCTCAATTTCCAATGTCGCTGCCGCCGGGTACTCCTCGCAGATCGCATGAACTGCTTCCGGATCGTTCAGAGCCTCAACGTATGCGTTTCGAATCTCGTCTGGATAGACACTCGCTTCGCCATTGACGCTCTAACCGCTGAGGGCGTCTTCGATCACCGCATCTGCTGCGCCTGCCCGCAACCGCTCGGGCAGTGGGTAAGCCTGGGCCAGTAAAGACCAGGGCCAGAATCCTAAGGCCAGTCGTTGGTCAGCTAGTGCAAACACCTCACTGGTCGGGACGACGTCTAACACCCCGAGCCTGGAGATACGCTCGGGGTGGTCAAGCGCCAGACGATAGGCGACGCGCCCACCTCGGTCGTGACCTGCAATAGCGAAGCGCTCGTGACCAAGCTTCTACATGACCTCGACCAGGTCCCGTGCCAACGCCCGCTTCGCGTAGGGCGAATGGTCGCGCGAAGCGGGTGGCTTGCCACTCGCGCCGTAACCTCGAAGGAAGCACATATGACGAAGAATCCGTCTTGAACGAGCTGAGGCGCGACCTTGTGCCACATCACGTGAGTTTCGGGAAAGCCCTGGAGCAGGAGGAGGGGTTGCCCATCAGGGTTGCCACCGCTGTGGGTAACGATGTGGGTTTCGCCCACGTCGATGGTCTGAGATTTAAAACCCTCAAACATCTTTGACTTCTTAGCGACCGTGATTTCTCTCTAGGATGCCTTGCTATAAAAGCAATGCCCAGTCTCAGCTAGAGTGTCGCAGGTTTCTAAGACGCCGCAGCGACAAGTCTGTCGATGTAACTTTGCAGTGTAACCAGACCCCTGATCGGAGCGGTCGGCAGGTCGAAACCGCCATCGACACTGACGCCGATCATCCCAGCGTAGGACCTGGCAGCCTTGTCCGAAAAGCCCAGGTTTTTGAACGACGCCTCCCAACCCTCGCGTGGCACCACCTCAGCCCTCACCTCTTTACTCAGCGCCTTGGAGAAGGCTGCTGCCACGTCATCTGCCGAATACCGCTCAGGACCCTCAACATAATAGGTGTCGGTGCGTTCGACCGGCGACGTGAGTAGATCGGCGGCGGCACGCCCCATGTCGTCAGGCGCAACCATCGGGATTTTCAGCTCAGCAGGAAACATGGTATGGATGACCCCCTCTTCTTGAGCGCTCCCGACCATCGCGTCCCAGTTCGTCATGTAGTACGCGGCGCGGATGATGCTAGCCGGGATGAGCTGGCTCTTCAACCCCTCTTCCAGAGCGTAGAGCGTTCCCAAGTCACCGATCTCTTCGCCCGGCTGCGCGCCGTAAGTCGATTGCCCGACGATCTTCTCCAAGTCTGAGCCTTCCAGCGCAGCGAGAAGTGCGCTGATTGTGTTGTGCTCCTCAGTGTCAGTGTCGCCTGCAGGGTCGGCTGGTGGGTTGAGCAAGAATAGCCGCTTGCCCATCTGCAGCACAGACCGCAGGGCGTCCGAGTCGTGCACGTCCGCGACGGCGATCGTTGCCCCTTGCGCCTCGAGGTCTTTAGCTTTCTCGGCGTCCCGGGTCACGATCGTGACGGGTTCGCTCGCCCTTATCTAGTAGCGCTTTTGCTGTGGCTGAGCCGACATGTCCAGTGCCGCCCACGATGACGTACATGGATCACCTCCACTTCAGCATTATGACCAAAAAAGGAAAGCTTGCTGCAAGTCTACTCAAATACTTGCTCTCGTAACGCAACTCGCCGCAAGATACAAACCCTATCATCTAGCGCTTTTGGCTTGTCTACTTTATAGCTCCTCATGCTCCGGCCCGAATG
>JBMDWS010000485.1:0-5412 GCA_048594695.1 Truepera sp.
TTATCGGCGGGGGCCGCGTCAGCAGTATCGGGTTCGGCTTCAGGTGCGTCTGCAGGTTCAGCAGGGATGACCGTAACGGTCGGCTCTTCGGGCAGGTCGTTGGTGGCGTCGGGGACGGTCGTTTCGGGAACGGTCACTTCGGGGACGGTCGTTTCGGGCAGGCTCGTGCTCGGCGCGACAGGCTCGAGCGGCGCAGGTTCCTGCGGACCCGGTGCACAGGCGGCCAGAAGCCCCAGCAGTAGCAGCGGGAGCAGCCATGAGGTTTGTCGGTTCATGAAACCCTCCTTCATAGGAAAAACTCTAGCATCCCCCAAGATGAGCACCATAGGACAAGTGACCTTCTAGCCCGTCGCCACCTGCTCACGGTAGTAATTGCAGCGGTCGGTAAGCGGGCAGCGGGAGCAGCGCGGCGCGCTGAAGGTGCAAAGCTGCTGCCCATGCCGCAGGCAGTTCACATGAAAGTTGTAGAGCAGGTGCGGGTCGTGGGGCAACAGGACAAAGAGGGGCGCGTGAGCCGCTGTCGAAGTCTTGACGTCTGCCCCGATGAGTCCGAGCCGCTGCGATACCCGGTAGACGTGGGTATCGACGGGCAAAACGGGTTTGGCGAAACAAAAGAGCAGAACCAGCGAGGCCGTCTTGATACCGACGCCGGGTAGAGCGGTGAGCCAGGCCAGCCCCTCTTCGGCGCTCAGATCACGCAAAAACTCGAGGTCCGCATTTCCCCGTTCATCCAGAATCGTCCCGACGGTCTTCTGAATCTGCGGGGCTTTGGCTTCGGCAAAGCTCGAGGGCGCGATGGCTTCAGCGAGTTCTGGGGTCGGTGCGTCGCGAATAGCCTCCCAGGAGCCAAACCGTTCCCACATCCGGGTATAGGCGAGCTCTTCATTGCGCCAATGAGTCCGCTGCGAAAGGATGGTCGAAACGAGTTCATGCATCGGCTCACGGCGCGGCACAAGCTCGTGCTCGCCGTAGGTTCTAAGCAGGATGCGGTAGACCTCGAGCGTCTTATTCTTTAGGGTCACGCCTCAACATAGTGAGACGAATCGCGAAAAACTAGCGGATGTCCTACTAAGGCTCTTTTGAACGAAAGCGTGGGTCTATTTCAAAGGGTTTGACTTTTTAGGAGACCAGCCGTGTCACGGTCGAGCGACTCGAGCTCGGCGACGGCTGCCCCGAGAGCCTGGGGCTCGGCGCGCAGAAGCTGAAAAACGGACTCGATCCGCGCCCTGAAGTTCTCAGGACGATACCTGAAGCTGTCGGCTAAAGTCACCGCGCCCTTTTCATTAAGCCAGTAGACCTCGTTCAGGGCGAAGAGAACCTGAAGCAAACACATTGCTCCCCGAAAACAGGCACCCGCGACGTAGACAACGTCGTTTCGCACGATCCCTTTTCTGGCTGCCGCCAGCGAAAAATCGGTCTCCCAGGCCAACGTCCTGATGATGCCCTCTTTGAGCGCTGGGGGATAGGGAAGGGTTCTCTGTTTGAGCTGGGCGAGCCTGTCGTCGGCCTCCCATAGCACGGTGCAGAGCGCAACCTCGGCCATATAGATGGACGAGACAAAGCCGTAGGGATGCCCCGGCTGATAGACGACACCGATGTCCCCCCGGCAACACGCATCGATGACGGCAACGACCTGGGAGAGATCGCGGTACAGGACATCTACAGCCTGACCCTGTACCTTGAGCCAGCCGCCCCCATTGATCCAGGGACCCCAGCCATGTATCGGTGTCAGCGGTTCACGCTCCGGACGGTGATCGAGCGCGCTAGCGACGCGCTCGAGAGTGACCCAATCGAGAGGTTTATCGGGCTCGTAGTAGAGCCCCACATCGATATCGGACGCTGGTGTGTGAGTGCCGCGCGCCCTCGAGCCCCCGAGAACGACAGCGCGAACACCTTCCACACCCTTTAAACGTTCGACGACGTCACTCAGCAGACGAGAAAGCGCCACACACACCCCTGACGGACTGACCGAAGATCGAGCAAGGCCACGCTCTTTGCAACAAGCCAACCAGCCGACAATCCGAGGGATCTATCCAAGCGGCAACCTCACGGTAAAGTGCGTCTCGCCCGGTACCGAGGTCACGCGGATGCTGCCGCGATGGCGGCTCACCACGATCCGGTTGGCGATGTCGAGACCTAAACCCGTGCCCTCGCCCACGCCTTTGGTTGTGTAGAAAGGCTCGAAGATGCGCGACTGCACCTCCGGCGGAATACCAGGACCGTTATCGGCGATGTCCACGCAGGCGTATTCGCCCGAGCTGTCGAGCGCCGTGCTGAGCGTGAGGATACCCCCTTCGCTCGGGAGCGCAGCGGCGGCGTTGTCGAGCAGGTTGGTCCAGACCTGATTGAGTTCTGCCCCATAAGCCGGTACCGGAGGCAGCGGCTCGAGGTTCTTGACCAGCGTGATGTTTTTCTTCTTGAATTTGTGTTTGAGGATCATTAGCGTGTCGTAAAGCCCCTGCTTAACGTCGGTCGGCCGCTTTTCCTGCGACTGATCCATGTACGAGTACGCCTTCATCGCCCCAACGAGGTCGGAAATGCGTTTGGTGCTCTCGAGCAGTTCACCAACCAACAACCGCATCTCCACGTCGCGTGGCACCCACGCCAGCACGTTTTTGATCTGCTCCGGGTTCACTTTGTCCGCGAACGGCTCCAAGACTTCGCGCGTCAGCCCACCGGCAACGAGCGTCGCGGCAAGCTCCCAGGGCTTGGCGACACCGCGATCCTCGAGAAAGTCGCTCAGGTCGTCCTCGAGTTCGCTCTGCTCGAGCGCCCCCAGGTCCGGGCTTTGCAACTGCATCGCCTGATAGATGGGCTCGAAGGGGTCAATCCCCGCGTCTACCGGCACGTCGTCCTTAAAAATCACATCGCACAGGAGCTTCGAGGCGTGTTCGTCGAAGTCTTGCAGCGTTTCCAGTAGCGTCTGCGCCGCGCGGTGCGCCGCTGAGGCCGGGTTGTTGAGTTCATGCGCCAGCCCCGCCGACATGGTACCCAGCGACACGAGCTTTTCCTGCTGCACGCTGAGGCGGGTGTACTCCCGAGCGCGGTCCATCATCAGGTGCACGAGCCGCTCGAGCAGCTGCGGCGCGTGCTCGTGCATCTCACCAAAGTAACGGCGGTGCAGGGTCGCGTTCTGGACGGGCTCTGCGGCCCGTCCCACGGCCTGGGTCGCCTTCATTCGGGAGAAAGGAAAGCGCCCGGTCAGCTCGCCCGGCAGGAGCGTCAGGAAGGCCTTTTCCCGCCCCCCCTCACGCTGACTCATGTCGATACGGCCCGAGAGGATGATGCGCAGCACCTCGACGTCGACCCCTTCGGCAAAGACGATCTCTCCGGTGTCGTAACTCTCTAGTTCGCAGCGCGAGGCGAGCCAGGCGAGTTCACTCTCCGGTAGCCCCTCGAGAGCAGGTACTTGGGCAAAGTCGAAAGCGTTCACGCGCCCACCTCCGCGAGATACTGATGGATGAACTGCACCGCTATCGACCCTTCCCCTACCGCCGAGGCAACCCGCTTGACCGAGCCCGAGCGCACGTCGCCCGCCGCGAAAATACCGGGCACGCTGGTCTCGAGCAGGTAGGGCGGGCGCTCGATCGGCCAGGTCTGGGGCAGCTTCTGCTTGAGAAAGTCGTAGCCCGTGTAGATAAAGCCGTTGTCGTCTCGTGCGACGGTCCCGTCCAGCCAGTCGGTACGGGGTGACGCCCCGATAAAAATGAACAGGCCGCTCGAGGCCACCTGCCGCACGTCACCCCCGCAGGAAATCGTGAGCGCTTCCAGGTGCGTATCGCCGTGCGCCTCCTTGACTTCGCTGCCCAGCATCACATGGATGTTGTCGGTCTGCCGAAGCTGCTCGACGAGATACTGCGACATCTTGGCCTCGAGGCGAGCGCCACGTACCACGAGCGTCACGGAGTCGGCGTAGCGCGAGAGGTTCATGGCGGCCTGCCCCGCCGAGTTGCCCGCCCCGACGATATGCACCGACTCGCCCGCGTAACTCACCGCCTCGGAGGTCGACGCACCGTAGTAGACCCCCGCCCCGCCGAGCCGTTCGCTCCCAAGCAGCGGAATCTGCCGATACGACACCCCTGTCGCGATCACGAGCGCGTGACAACTGAGGCGGCTGCCGTCGGTCAGGGTAAGCACCTTGTAAGTGTCCTGCAGCTCGAGCGCCGCCACCCCCTGCGGCGCGACAATTTCAGCGCCGAACTTCCGAGCCTGCACCACGGCCCGCCGCGTCAGATCGCCCCCCGAGAGACCCGCAGGAAAGCCCAGGTAGTTTTCGATGCGCGAACTCGTTCCGGCCTGCCCCCCTGGCGCGTCGCTGTCTAGCAGCGTGACCTTGAGCCCTTCGGACGCCCCGTAAACTGCCGCTGCCAGCCCTGCCGGACCCGCCCCGACGATAGCCAGATCGTAGAACTCGTTGGCAGCCTGCGTATTGAGTCCGGCTCTCGAGGCCACCTCCGCCAGGGAGGGGCAGGAGAGGCGGCTGCCGTCCTCGAAGATGACCAGCGGCAACTCGGCGGGCGTCACGTCACCCGCGAGTTCCAATGCCTCCCCCCCGGCCTCGATGTCGAGCCAGCGGTAAGGCACCTGCTGCCGCGCCAGGAAGTCGCGCAGCTCGTAGCACGGCTGCGACCAGCGTGTGCCGATAATCCGCACACCGCTGAAAGGCGGGTGATAACCGCCCTGCCAGTCGTCCAGGAGATCGTCCAGAACAGGATAGAGCTGCACCTCGGGTGGGTCCCAGGGTTTAAGCAGGTAGTAGTGGATGCGGCCCTTGTTGATAGCGTCGATCGCCGCGTCGGTATCGGCGTAGGCCGTCAGGAGCGCCCGTTTGGCCTCGGGGTAAAGGTTCACCGCTTCGGCCAAGAACTCGACCCCGCTCATCCGGGGCATCCGCTGATCGACCAAAAAGAGCGCGACCGGGTCGCCCCGGCGCTTGAGTTCGCCGAGCGCCGTGAGCGCGGCCTCGCCACTGTCGGCCCGGATGACCCGGTAGGTTTCGCCGTAGCGCCGCCTGAGGTCGCGGCTCACTGCGCTCAGAACCTGCGGATCGTCGTCTACGCTCAAAATGACAGGTTTGACCATTAGGCAAGCCTCACAGGACGAGACGGTCCCGGTAGCAGTAGGCCCAGGCCTCCCCCGGCTCGAGCGAACGGATGATCGGGTGCCCGGTCGCGTGAAAGTGCCTTGTCGCGTGACGGTTTTTCGACGAGTCGCAGCAACCCACGTGCCCGCAGGTCAGGCACAGGCGCAGATGCACCCACGTGTCGCCGGACTCGAGGCACTCCTGACAGCCGTTCGTATGCGGCGTGACCGCCTGCGCCTCATGGGTGTGCGCACAGGCTTCATTTTGACGCTGGGCCTGCGTCAGGTCGATGCGTGTTTCCGTATCCATAGCGTAAGTTTACTCCGAGC
>JBMDWS010000486.1:0-2173 GCA_048594695.1 Truepera sp.
ACCCGAAAATTTTGGACGGCACGAACTTCTGTGATATCGGTTTTGAGGTCGATAACGAGTCAGGGCGGGTCGTCGTCATGAGCGCCATCGACAACCTCGTCAAAGGAACAGCTGGACATGCGCTGCAAGCCCTGAACCTCAGCATGGGCTGGGAGGAAACACTCGGTCTTGGCTTTTTGGGGCTGCATCCGTAGGTAGAGGCAGAGGCTGTTTATGGGGTTTGGGTGATGACATTCACCTCCTCATCTCACATGGTTCTCCACACCACCCGAAATAGGACAGAAAATGTCCTGTTTTGACTTTAGGTTGAGGAGATATAGAGGAGGCACCATGAGCATCTGGCAGCACCTGTTTGTCGACGACCTCGAGTATGCGCCCGCCAAGGATATCCTCGCTGGTCTGACACCGCAGCACGTCGATATTCGCCCGACCGAAGGGATGCATACAATTTTTGAAGAGCTTTACCATGCGGCGGTGTGGCAGCGTTCGATGCTCTCGAGCGCCCGTGGCAGTGAGCCTGTCGCCCCGATTCCCGACTGGCCCGAGGGGGCTGCCGACGCGGAGGTGTGGGCGGCGTTGGTCGATGACTTTCTCACAGGTTCTGAGGAGGCCGTAGCGCTAGGGGCAGAGACGTCGCGTCACGATGAGGTCTTGCCTGAAGGCCGGACGGTTCGGGAGAGACTCGAGCTTCTCGCTGTCCACAACGCTTATCATCTCGCCAAAATCGTGTCGCTGCGGCAGTATTTGGGAATCTGGAAGGCCCCCGTTCATGAATAACTGGGACGATCTTCTTCTGACGGGCGGGTTTGCTCCGCGAGACCGTCTGCTGCGCGGCCTCACGCTTGAGCAGGTGAGTGCGCGACCGCCTAACGTCGCTCACAGCATCTATCAGGAGCTGTGGCACGCGGCCTGGTGCCAGCGCCACACCCTCGAGGGGGGCATGGCGCGCCTCGAGGCGTGGCCCTTTGCCGAGCATTTCCCCGCGTCTCCTGCTCCCGCCAGTCAGCGCGAGTGGGACGACCTCGTGGCGATGTTTCTGGCAGACGCGCAGCGGGCTGTCCTTCAGGGAGACGACGCGGCGTGGCTCGAGGCCCCCGAGCACGCGCAGACCGACTGGACGTGGCGCAACAGTCTCGAGTTCCTGACGATGCATAGCAGCTATCACCTCGGTAAGATCGTCTCACTGCGGCAAATGCTGGGACTGTGGCCTCCGCCCGCGCTGGAGACTGCCGCCGACGCGTCTTGAGGAGGCTATATGGTCAACGTCTGGGAACACCTTTTTATAAACGGCGAATTCGCTTCACGCGAGCACATTCTGCGCGGGCTCACGGCGGAGCAGGTGGGCAAGCGGCCCCAAGGGTCCCCGCACAGTATCTACGAGGAGCTGTGGCACGCCGCGACCTGGCAGCACATCGTGCTGCGGTCGGACGAGGTGGCCTTTGCCCGTTGGGAGAACGCGGGTCAGTTTCCCGCCACGCCGGAGCCAGAGGACGAAGCGGCCTGGCAGGCGTTGGTCGAGACGTTTCTCGAGGACTCGGCGCACGCGGTTGCGCTTGCGCGGGATGAGACTTGGCTCGAGACGACCGAAGACGAAAAGAATCCGGGGTTCACCTGGCGCAACGCGCTCGAGGTTCTCGCTGTCCACAGCGCCTATCACCTGGGCAAGATCGTGCTGCTCCGGCAACTTCTTGGTCTCTGGGAGCCCGATCCAGCCGATGCTTGAGCTGAGTCGCCTCGACGCCCGGCGGCTGCTCGCGGCCCATCACTTCACGCCGGGAACGATCTACGAGGTCATGACCCGTCTGGGCAGCGTGCAGTTCGACCCACTCAATCCGGTCGGACGCAACCACGACCTCGTGTTGCAGGCGCGGGTGCCGGGGTACCGCGTCGGGGACTGGCAGCGACTCGCCTATGAGGAGCGCTTTTTGCTCGACGCCTGGGATAAACAGGCGTCCCTGGTCCTGATGGAGGACTGGCCCAAACGCCGCATCTACCACCGCTGGATGGGCCGGTTTTGGGAATCGCTGACCCTCGAGCATCCCGACGCCGTCGAGGTCGTACTGACCGAGTTGCGCGAGCGGGGACCTCTGACGAGCACAGCGTTCGAGTATCAGGTGCATAAAACCGAATGGGAAGGCTCGTGGTATGGCCCCAAACTCACCAAAAACGTGCT
>JBMDWS010000487.1:0-5077 GCA_048594695.1 Truepera sp.
GCTGCAGATTCTCTGGCGCATCGTGGTGCCGCTCTCACGTCCGGCGCTTATCGCGGTAGCCATCTTCGCCGCGCTGAACTCCTGGAACGACTTCTTGGGACCGCTGATCTACTTGAACGATTCCCGGAAGTTTACGCTGGCTCTGGGTCTCGCCGAGTTCACGGGTCTCTACTCGTCGCAGTGGCACCTCTTGATGGCGGCCTCGACCGTCGTGATTCTCCCCGTTATCGTCCTCTTCTTCTTCGCCCAGCGCTACTTCATCGAAGGTATCGCGCTGACGGGCAGTAAGGGGTAGACCAGATGAAATATATCCAATACGTGGCAAGCCAGAGGAGCCTTTCGTGAAAATTGCCGTTGTTGGCGCGGGCGGTATGGGCCGTGCTTGGACTGTGGCTTTGGGAGCCGTCCAGAATACAGAAGTTCGGGCGTTTGTTGATCCGCTCATCGGAACCGACAACGCGGCGCCGTGGCTCTTGGATTACCCCGATGCCAGACAAGTTCGAGAGGTACGCGAACTCAGTGGCGAGATCGAGGCGGTCGTCGTGACCGCCTTCACGCCAGCCCATACGGAGATCGTCCGGGCCGCCTTGGAGCGTGACCTTCACGTCATCGTGGAAAAACCGTTTGTGACAAACCTCGAGGATGCGCAGGCACTCGTCGCACTCGCAGACGAGCGACAAAAGACCCTCATGGTCAGTCAGAACTATCGTTTCTTCTCCGGTCCGCAGCGCGTTCGGGAGATAGTCGAAAATAAGGAGTATGGCCCGGTTCATGCAGTCATCGGGCAGTTCTGGTGCGACTGGCCGGGCAAGCCCTATCAGCACGCGATGGACCACCCTATGGCGCTCGAGATGGCTATCCACCATTTCGACCTCGCCCGGGCCATGTTTGGAGCTGAGGCTGTGTCGGGGCAGGTCTCGGAGTGGAACCCGGTTTGGAGCCCCTACCGCATGGGGGGCGCGCTCGAGGCCCTCTTCCAAATGAAAAATACGGATTGCAGCTTCCCCTTCCTCTACTCGGGATCTCTGGTAGGCAGGGCCACCCGCACCCCGTGGGGTGGCCTCTGGCGCTTCGAGTTCGAGGGGGCAACGTTGGTCGCGGACGTGATCGGAGACGATTACGGCCTTTACCTGGCGACAGAAGCGGGCTATGAGCGTATCTCCGACTTCGGCGACGACAGTATGGCACTCGCTAAGTCGTTTGCACACTTCAAAGCGTCCGTGGAGAGCAGCGCGGAACCGTGGCCTAGTGGTCGGGATAACCTTGGCACGCTCGCTATGGCGCTTTCCTACACGGCTCCAGCGGGGGCGACCCCGGAGGCTGGGGCGTGAAACCCACCGAGAGAAACAAGGATGCACTGCTCGAGAAGCTCGAAACCAAACGCGCGAAAAACCGTGCCATCATCGGAGCGGGGGCCGGAAGCGGTATCTCCGCCAAATTTCTCGACCGGGGCAGGACCGACCTCATCTTCATCTACAATTCGGGCCGCTTCCGCATGGCGGGCCTCTCCTCGTGGGCCGGTCACCTACCTTTTGGCGACGCCAATCAGATCGTCCTCGAAATGGGTGAACGTGAGATCCTGCCCGTCGTCGAGTGGACACCCGTCATCGCTGGGGTCTGCGGCATCGACCCGACCCGGCGGATGTCTCACTTTTTACCCAAGGTTGCCGAGCTCGGCTTCGCAGGCATCATCAATTACCCGACAGTCGCGGTTATCGATGGTCGGATGCGCGAAGACCTCGAGGCCGCTGGGATGGGCTTTGCCAAAGAAGTCGAGCTGATGCGCCTCGCTGCCTCGTTCGACCTTCTGACGACCGCCTATGTATGCACCCCGGACGAAGGGGCGATGATGGCGCAGGCGGGCGTCCACGTGATCATTGCCCACATGGGTCTTACTGCTGGTGGCTCCATCGGTTCGACGCGCACAGCATCAATCGAGGCGGCAGCGAGAAGCGTTCAAAAAATTACCGACGCAGCGCGAGACGTTCGTCCCGACGTGATTACCCTGGCGCACGGCGGCCCCATTGCTGGTCCTGCCGACGCCAAAATCCTTTTTGGCCTTTGCGACACTGACGGGTTCGTAGGGGCCTCCTCGATGGAACGTTTGCCGATCGAAGGGCCGCTCCAAGAGAACGCCGAAGCGTTTGGTGCCTTGCGGACTCGCACGGCAGCCCTTGCCAAGGATGCCGAAGATGGTGTCAAAGACAGTGTGCTTCCGTGACCAGGGAGAGTAAAGCAAGCAAAGTCATGGTCCTCGCAGCTCTCGACACAAAGGGTGACGAGGCCCGGTTCATCCGTGAGACACTCGAAATGCTCGGCGACGAGGTGCTGCTTGTCGATATTGGAGTTCTTGGGAATACGGTCGTTACTGCGGATATCTCACGGGACGAGGTACTCGCCAAGGGTGGGAACTCGAGGGCAGCCTTGCTGGCACACGGTGCCCGAAGCTCTGTCGTAGACGCGCTTATCAGCGGCGCTGAAGGTCTGACCTGCGAACTCTGGAAGGCGGGCACGCTCGGTGGCGTCCTCGCCATCGGTGGCTCGGGGGGCACCAGCATCGGGACGGCAGCCATGCGGCAACTCCCTCTCGGCGTACCGAAAGTCATGGTTTCGACCATTGCCTCAGGTGATGTGCAGCCTTACGTCGGTATGAAAGACATCTGCATGATCAACTCCGTGGTGGATTTTAGCGGGGTCAACGCGATCAGCGAGCCCATCTTGCGAAGTGCCTGTGGGGCTATCTCAGGCATGATGCGAGCCAGAGCGCTCCCGAACGGTGCCCGCAAGACCAGGCCTCTCGTGGCCGCTTCGATGTTCGGGGTGACCACGCCCCTTGTCGAAAAGTTAGCCAAGCGCCTCGCAGCAGCAGGCTTCGAGCTCGTTCCCTTTCACGCCACTGGGATTGGCGGCAAAACGATGGAAGCGCTCATCGGGGAGGGCGTTTTTGCGGGCGTGCTGGACGTGACCACGACCGAGTGGGCCGACGAAGTCGTGGGCGGCACGCTCTCGGCAGGGCCGGAACGGTTAGGGGCCGCAGCGAGCGCCGGAGTGCCCCAGGTCGTCGCACCGGGCGCGCTCGATATGGTCAATTTCGTCGGCCCAGCTGGTCTTCCCGAGAAGTTCCAAGGACGCACCCTACACCGTCATAACGAGAATGTCATCCTCTTACGGACGACAGCCGACGAGTGCGCCGAAATCGGCCGCCGCATCGCTGAAAAGCTCAACGAAAGCGCAGGGCCGACCGTTTTCCTTTTCCCCCGCTACGGCGTTTCAGCACTTGATATCGAGGGCGGTGCGTTTTACGACGCCGACGCCGACACCGCGCTGCTAAGGGCGCTTGAGCGTCATCTCAATCCTACAGTCAGGCTCGAGGTCATCGAAGCCCACATCAACGACAACGCGTTTGCCGAAGCGTGTTGCCGAGAACTCCTAGCCCATTTACCCTCAAGGAGCGCCCATGCCTAAAGCCATTCCTGGCGACACCAAGTTTCCAGTATGGAGCGAGGTTAGCCGCTACGGCGTCAACACCTTACAGCCCGGCGACAGCGTCGAGCTGCACTTTCACGACTGTAACGAGTTCTGGATCATCATTGAGGGTCGTGGCGTCGCAACGAGTGAAGGCGTCACCTATGAGCTCGGACCGGGGGATATGCTCCTGACCAAAGAGGGTGACGAACATTCACTCGAGGTCACCGAAAAGATGGTGGCTGTCTATTTTTACGGCGTAATGCCGCCTGGTGGGCGGGTCGGCCACCTGCACAAAGAAAACGACGTAACTTTTGCGGAATTTGCCGCAGACACTGGAGTGAGCTAATGGGTATTCAACACACTGTCCTTTTTGATTTCAAAACCGACGCGGGCGAGGTAGAGATTCAAGACGCGATTGCCCGCCTCAACCGTCTGCCGGGGCTCATCGAAGAGATCCAGAAATGGGAGCTCGCCGAAGATGAAGGTAAGCGTAAAAGCTCTTTCAGGTTTGCCCTGCTCGCCACTTTTGCCGATATGGCGGCGATGAAACGCTATCTCATCCATCCTGAACACCAGAGCGCTGTGGCGATAGCCGCGCCCCTCCTTAGCCAGGTCGCCGAGCACGACTACACAGTGGCGTCCTAGGCCCTACGCCATCTGCAAACGCAGGTGGTTGTGAAAAAAACTATGGAGAAGTCCGGACGCGCCTAGATTCGTGCGGCATCAGGAAGGTCGTAAGCGGGTCATCGTGAAAAGCTAGTGCGAGGGGCGGCTCGCGCTACGTCGCTGGTAGTTGATGGCCTACCGGAGAGTATACGGCTCACCTGACATCGTGCTCACCCCAGCCCCTGAGTGCCTCCAGGAGGTGCTTCTATGCCGCGCTGCTCTGCTAGAGATAGGTAGGTGTCTATGGGCACAGCTGGGAGGAGAATACCCGGGCGTTCTCTGGGGATCGCGTGTTGCTACCGAAGTGATGCACCACCTCATCCGGAAGCAGGGGCCGACCCAGCTTCTACTCGGCTATGGCTCGCTGCTCGTATATCCGGCAGTTGTTGCTGTGCGGCCCAGCGCCCGAACATTTTGTGAAAATTGTCAACTTCAATAAACAGCTCGAGTAGACTCATAGCGGTATCTCCTTGGTGGGTCTTTAGACATCCCTACTCTAGGAGATACCTTTCGTTGAATTTGGAAACCTCGAACTGAGGTTATATAAGGTATACCCCAGCTCACCCGGATGAGCCAGAGAACCTCCGTTAGCGTGTAGGCTTCCCGCTTCTCCCAGGCAGGCGTCTTATCGATAGCAGCTTTCACGCCGGCAAAAGGAGCGCTGTCGGTTGCGCCACTCCACCTGAGAGAAGCGTAGAAGGCTTCGGCAGCAGCCAGCGATCCCGACTGAAGCAGGCTTAAGCCTTTTCCTCGAGGTCTCTGACGTAGAGCACCACGGCGTTCTTATTGGGACGTAGCCGGCATCTCAAAAACGCCTAAGAAGTAATTTGATGCAGCCGAGTTGGAGGAAGGCGAGGAAGTTTTGAGGATAGAACTCGTAGCGAACGACCAGGTGGCGGGAGTTGAATGGATGAGCGAACAGTCGCTCGATTTTCCGATGTTG
>JBMDWS010000488.1:0-5308 GCA_048594695.1 Truepera sp.
TCACCTTTCCCTCACGGTACTGGTTCGCTATCGGTCAGTCGGAATATTTAGCCTTACGGGGTGGTCCCCGTGGATTCACTCGAGGTTCCACGTGACTCGAGTTACTCAGGTGCCAGCTAAGCTTCCGTGCTTTTCGCCTACGGGACTTTCACCCACTTTGGTGCGCCTTTCCAGTGCACTTCGGCTAAACACTCGAGTCTATATCGCTGGTCCTACAACCCCCGCCCCCGAAGAGGCAGGTTTAGGCTCTTCCCGTTTCGTTCGCCACTACTAAGGGAATCGAGGTTTCTTTCTTTTCCTCTAGGTACTTAGATGTTTCAGTTCCCTAGGTTCCCTCCTCACACCCTATGTATTCAGGTGTGGGTACGAGCGGTTCGCGCTCGTGGGTTTCCCCATTCGGACATCCCCGGATCAATGTTTGCTTCCAACTCCCCGAGGCTTTTCGCAGGTAGCCACGTCCTTCTTCGGTTCGACTGCCAAGGCATCCACCGTGTGCCCTTAGTAACTTAACCCTAAAGTTTTTGTACTTAAGACACGCTCTACATACTCAAAACAAGTTCGAGCAGTTCGCGCTTTTTAGATGCTCATTCACTCTTATTCGCTTGTCATGGTCCTCGCCGGCTCTTTCGAGCGGCAAAAAGAAGTCTATACCGGTAAAGCGAGGCGTGACAACCCCCATTACGCCGTAATCGGCAGGGACAAACGCAGGAATCCCGGAATAGACGTTCCAGACAGTAGTTCTATGTTTTAGTGAGGTTTCGACGAAGACTTCGAACAGTGTAAAATACCTGAACTGTGCAGCAGCCTCACGGTCTCAGGTGGACGTCACAGGTGAGCGTCCGGATGTTGCCAACCTACAGAAAACGCCGTGTCCTATCTTTTAAGGAGAACCATGAGTAAAGAGATGATCGAGGCTTTTCTAGCCCGAATGCGGGAAAGTCATAAGGAGCAGATCGAGGCTATCGAGCTACCCGAGGGGAGCGAGGTTTATATAAGTGAGCGCGTGGCAGAGGGCGACGAGGAGACGCTGACCTTTATGATCAAACTCGCCTACCTCATGGGGCTACACACAGGGTTCGCTGCGCAGCAGTCCGACGACACCCCGCGCAATACCAGAATGGGGCCACTCGAAGCCTAGACATATATCGAAACGCCCCTAAAAGTAAAAGCCTCGAGAAGAGGCTACGAGGCTGATGCTTGGGTGACGGTTTAAGTGCTTGGAATGGACTGGACGCTAGGATGGTTCATCGCCAGAACTAAAGCCTTGCGCTCAAGAGGGCTGCCCGGCGGGCTGAAATCTCCAAGAGCTTTTCCTGCATGTTGAGGCGACGCTGCCCGGCCTTGCGCCGGACATGGTGATAGGTGCCGTTACTCTGCAGCTCCCGGGCCTTGACATTGTCGCGTAGACAGAGGTCTAGAACCTGCAGTACTTTTTTCTTCACAGCGTTGTCTTCGGCGGGAAAAACTACTTCGACGCGGCGCGTCAGGTTGCGCTGCATCCAGTCGGCCGAACCCATGTAGAGACTGTCCTCGCCACCATTGGCAAAGTAAAAGGCCCGGGAGTGCTCGAGGAAGCGCCCGACGATCGAGCGCACACGGATACGCTCGCTTATCCCGGGGACGCCGGGTCGCAAGCAGCACACGCCGCGCACGATGAGGTCAATCTCGACACCAGCCTGCGACGCACGGTAGAGCGCCCGGATGATGCGCGGGTCGACGAGCGCGTTCATCTTGGCGATGATGCGCGCTTCTCTACCCTCACGGGCGTGCGCCTCTTCGCGCTCGATGGCAGCCGTCAACTCGCTGCGAAGCGTTTCGGGCGCGATCCAGAGCTTGCGCCACTCTTTTTGCTTGGAGAAGCCCGTCAGGTAATTGAAAAGCTCCGAAATGTCGGCTCCGAGTTCAGGGCGACAGGAGAGCAGGGCAAAGTCGGTATAGACCGTCGCGGTGCTGCGGTTGTAGTTGCCGGTGCCCAGGTGAACGTAGCGGCGGATCTCGTCACCCTCGCGTCGGACGATGAGTAGCGTCTTGCAGTGCGTTTTGAGTCCGGCAAAACCGTAGACGACGTGAACGCCCGCCTGCTCGAGCTCTCTGGCCCAGACGATGTTGTTCTCTTCATCAAAGCGCGCCTTGAGTTCGACGAGCGCCGTGACGAGCTTGCCGTTCCCGGCAGCCCGCGCCAGTGCCGCTACCACCGGCGAATTGCTACCGACCCGGTAGAGCGTCTGCTTGATCGCCAGCACGTTGGGATCGTCGGCGGCCTGCTCGATGAGGTTCTGCACCACATCGAACGAATGAAAAGGGTGGTGGATGAGAACGTCTTGCTGCCGCACCACCGCGAATGTGTCCGACATGCCGCGAAACTCGGTCGGCAACCGGGTGTTGAAAGGCGTGTCGCGCAGGTCGGGCAGGTCGAGAAAGGCCAGTTCCATAAAGTCCGCGACGTTGAGGTGATTGTCGATGCGGTAGACGTCCGTGTCGTTCAGTTTCAGGGTCTTGCGCAAAAAGTCCACCCAGTGCCCGGGCATCTTGGCGGCGACCTCGAGTCGCACCGCGTCGCCCCAGCGGCGCTTACGGATCTCGTCCTCGATCACCTGCAGGAGATCGTCGGCCTCGTCCTCGGCGATCTCGATATCGGCGTTGCGGGTCAGGCGGAAGGCGTAGCTCGCCCGCACCTCGAGACCCGGAAACAGCTCACCGACCTTGGCCCGGATAATCTCTTCGGAGAGGACGAAGCGGTAACTCTTGTCGCCGTCCCGCAAGGGAGGCAGTCGCAAAAAGCGCGAGAGTACGCTAGGCACTTGCACCACCGCGAGTTTCGTCTCGTCGCGGGCCGGGTCGTAAACCTCGAGCAGCAGCGAAAACGACAGGTTGGGCAGCCTGGGAAAAGGGTGCCCCGAATCGACAGCCAAAGGCGTCAGGACCGGAAACAGCTCGCGGTCGAAGTAACTGTCCACGACTTTCCAGTCGGCCTCGGAGAGCTTTTTGATGGGCACGAGCGTGAGGCCCTGGCGCTCGAGAGCCCCCAGCACGTCGTGGCGGAGCACCTTGCGGTGCCGTGCGATCATCGGGTGCAGCTCCTCAGAAAGGGCGCGGAGCCCCTCAGCCGGGGTGAGGCCGTCAAATGAACGCTCGACAATCCCTGCCGCGACCTGCTCTTTGAGACCCGCGTAGCGAATCATGATGAACTCGTCGAGATTAGTGCTAAAAATCGCCAGAAATTTGAGCCGCTCCAGAAGCGGATTCTCCGGGTCTTCAGCCTCCTCGAGCACACGTTCATTGAAGCGCAGCCAGGAAATCTCGCGGTTAATGTAGTATTTCGGATCGTGGAGGTGAAGCGCCTCAGGTTCAGCCATACACTTCAGCCTAGCAAATTTATGTCAGGGCTTTGGCCTGAGCGGAGGCTAAAACGTACCCGAGAGCCCCTGACCCGAAGACAAGTCCAACGACGCGCACCGGGTTCAAGCGGGCGCCGCGACCTCGAGCACCACTTCAAAACTGATCTCAGCGTTGAGGCTACTCGCGACCGAGCAGTACTTGTTCATCGCCAGATCGACGAATCTCGTCGCCATCTTCTCGTCGAGGCCCGGTACGTCGAAGATATGCCGTGCGTGAATGTGCGTGTAGGGCGCGAGGGTGGCGTCGGGGCGCTCGCCGGAAAGTTCGATGCGGTAGCTGCCGACCTCAAGGCGACGCTTTTTGAGCATCTCCACAACGTCGAACGCGGCACACGCCCCAACAGCGTTGAGCAGCAGCTCCATCGGATTCATCCCGGTCTTGGCCTCAGCCGAGCCATCGATCATGACGCGCTGCGCGTCGGGGGTAATACCTACAAAACGCTTGCCGACAAGATGGTGGACAGTCGTGGTTTTGGTCGCCATAGCCTCAAGTATGCGGCCTGACTGCGAAAAATGGGGCGGTTGGGAAACATCTGCGCTAGGCTGGAACCATGATCGCAAGACCAGGGGCAGGCTCGAGCAAGGCAGCGTGGCGGCGCTGGGCCAAGGACACACGCAGCACTCTCGATATCCCGGCGCTCAGGCGGGCCACCGTCCGGGGGCTCGAGGCTTGGCCCCCGTACCAGCGTGTAGGCCACGCCCTCACTTATTTGGCCTTTAACAGCGAACTCACGCTTTCGTCCCTGAGTGGCAAACACTTTTACGCAACCCGCACCCGCGAAGACGACAGCCTGAGCATTCACGCGCTCACGGGCGAACTCACCGTTCACCCCTACGGCTTTTACGAACCGAGCCCGGAGAATCCCGAAATCGAGGTTGAGCGCCTCGAGCTGCTCCTCATACCTGGCCTCGCCTTCGACCGCTCGGGAGTGAGGCTCGGCTACGGCAAGGGCTTTTACGACAGGATGCTGCCGAACCTGACTACGGGCGTGCCCATCATCGGGGTCGCGCCCGAAGCGCTCATTGTCGAGGCGCTACCAGAGGCGGCGCACGACGTGCGGATGACGCACCTGCTGAGCGAGCGAGGCGTCCGGCCCGTCGCAAGGGTCAGCTCGTAGGCTGCGGCAGATAGGGCTGCAACAATTCCCGCGCACGGTCGGGGATAGGCGTGGGCCGCTGGGCACTGTAGTCGAAGACGACGACGACGGACTTGACCCGGGAGGCGAGCTGATCGTTGCCGTAGACCTCCTGCTCGAGAGTCAAACTGGTGCGCCCAAGCTTGGCGACGCGGGTCAGGACGTGAACGCGGTCGCCGTAGCGAACCTGCTGCAAGAAGTCGAGCTCGAGGTGCGCCAGAATCACGAACACACCCTCCGGCAAAACGCCCTCAGCGCGAAACGTATCCATGAAAGCAACACGGCCCTGTTCGGCGTAGAGCGCGTACGACGTGTTGTTGAGGTGTCCTAGCGCGTCGGTATCGTTGAAGCGGACCTGAATGTCGGTACGAAACGGTTCCATGCGCCCAGCTTAACGCGCCTTATGTGCAGCGGGCTCGAGGCTTTCGGGGTGTGAAACAATAAACCATGACCCGCGTTTGTCTTGCTGGTGCCACAGGCTGGGCTGGTTCGGCCCTGGCCCGCGCTATTGCCGCAGAAGAAGACCTCGAGCTCGTCGCCGCCGTGTCCCGCACGTACGCGGGCAAAACGCTGGGGGCCGCCCTAAACGACCCAGACCTCGACACGCCCATCTTCGGCTCGGTGGCAGAGGCCCTCGAGATGTCCTGCGACGTGTTTGTCGAATACACCAAACCAGAATCGGCGCGGGCAAATATCGCTGCCGCGCTCGACGGGGGTGTCCACGTCGTCGTCGGCACCTCCGGCCTGACAGATGAGACCTACCGTGAACTTGGG
>JBMDWS010000489.1:0-2296 GCA_048594695.1 Truepera sp.
AGTCATGTTTTCCCTTTCTCTAATGTCCGTTCAGCTGCCAAGGATTTTTAAGAAAGTAGATTCGCAGCCACTTGTTTTGTGTCTTCTCCAAGCCACCCCTCTCCCTCCGGCCACCGAATCTCAACCCCCGCCTCCCGCACGCCCCAGATCACCGCCTGCTTCCAGAGTTCCGCCGAACTGGGACTGCCCGCTGTGCTCAAAACCTCGCCCAGGACCGTGTTCTCATCGCTGTAGGGCTCGAAGGCGCGCAGGCACCGGAGCATGATGAAAACGAGCGCGTCGAGTGTAAGCGGCTGCGCTTCTCCAGGCCTCACATCCTCAGCGGTGTGAGCGCTATCTTGCGCATCTTCATGACGTTCCACCACCTTTCATTGACGTTCATCCCTGCGCTGGGCTCGAGGTTCTGCGCGGGTTGGTGCTATTTAAGACCCAGGGGGTTGGAAACGGGTTGTAGTGTTGCTACGGGGTAGTGTAAAAAGCACTACAATTGCGGCACATGTGGCTCGAGCGCTGTCTTGGCATGACCGGGGAGGCTCCGGTGGTCTTCGTGTGTCCCGAGGAGGCCGGTGTAGGCAGGCTGATCGCGGCGCTCGAGCAGCCTGATGTGCCACTCGTCTGGCTCGGGTTTACGCCGGAAGACCGAGAGAATCCGCACCGCCAGGGGCGCAAGCTCGCTCGCGCTGTCAATCGCAAACTGGGCCACAGCCTGCTGCCGGACGACCTGACGATCAGCGAGGCGCTGGACCTTCTCGAGGGATCGCTTCACTACCTGACGCCCTTGCTGTTGGCCTGTTCCGGGGCGAATCATGCTCCTGAGCTGACGCCTGCAATGCTCGAGCTGCACCACTCGGGGTGCCGCGTGCTGCTCCACTTTGGCGCGCGTTCTGCCCCCGTAACCTTACCCGAGAGTGTTCAGCGCATTACGGCTGAGATGCTGCGCCTGACCGACGCGGAGGCTCTCGAGCTTGCCGAGGGGCGATTACAGGATGCGGATGTTAGCTCTCTGTACGAGCTGTCAGACGGCTACATCGAGCGCTTTCTGACGCTGCTCCACCAACGGCTCGAGCTGCCCCCGCACCTGACGCCCTCACCCTACGGGCCAAGACCCCTGTCTGGACGAAAAGTGCGGCTGGAGCCAGCAACCCTTCTGGCTTTGCTCGTAAAGAAGGACCGCTGGTTGGACGCGCTCGAGGTGGCCGCCTATGACCTGCCCGAGCGCGTGCCCGAGGTTTTGGAAGTCGCAGGGCATTACTACCATGCTGGGGGGCTGCACAAGCGGCTTTATATCTTGCTGGAAAACCTGCCCCAGGCTATTCAAGAGCATGAGGTCGTGCGGCTATGGCGGCTTCAGGCAGCGTTTCGGTTAGGCAGGGCTGAAACGCTGCTTAAGGAGGTCGAAGCATATCTGGCAGCGCATGAAGCACCCGAGCTTAGGGCTGTTTACGCAGGCGTTTTTCCCCACGCACCTGAGGTTGCCCTGGCGCAGGCCGAGCGGGCGTACCGGGCGAAGAAAACGCCGCTCACTGCTTTTCAGGTTGGGCGACTGACCTACGGTCCCGAAGCGCTGGACGTTCTGAAGGAATCCGTAACGCTCGCTGAACGTGAAGGCTACCCCTATGAAGCTGCTCGCAATGCTGGGGCTCTGGCCGCAAAAATGATTTCACACGGTCGTTATCAAGAAGCGGCAGCATGGAGTCGGTGGGCGCTAGGAGAATTCGACAAGCACGGGGTCAAAGATCTTCAACGCAGACTCAGGACGGTCAACGATTGGGCCTTTGCTCAGATCCTGATTGGGGATACGGCTGGGTTGGAGGGGCTACTTCGAGAGCACGAAATCCACCTTGTGGCATCTCATCCCGTGCTCGCTGCCCTCTTTAGAAGAACGCTCGGTGATTACCTCATGGCTCAAAGTCGTCCTGCCGAAGCGCTTCACTACTATCGCCTGGATTTTGAAACGACGCAACGCGAAGACCTTGCACTGGCTGCGCTCAACATGACGCGGGCACAGCTCGAGCTGGGTCAACATGACTAGGCTCTTGCAACGGCACGCCAGGCGCTCGAGATCACCAAGGATGTCTCTCCAGAGATGCAGGCCCCGGCACACCTGGCGTATGGCATGGCCCTTGCTCTGACTCACCCCGTCGCTGCCAGGGCTCACCTGCAGCGGGCTCGACAAGTCTTTGCCGAATTTCATCATGCGTATCGGCTAGCCCAGGCTGAACTCTACCTCGCGTATACCTTTGTGGAAACGGGTGAAGCAGAGGCGTTGCGTGAGGTTCTAACGGACTCCTTCGAC
>JBMDWS010000049.1:0-2981 GCA_048594695.1 Truepera sp.
GGCAAAACCCACTGCGGCCCGCTGCCCGGAGGCGCGGTGTCGGCAAGTTCTTTGCCCGGATAATCGAACGGTTGACCGTTCAGCTTGGCCCCGCTGATGATCCCTTCGGTCCCGTAATAGGTTCCAGAAAAGCCTTCGTTGGCTGAACCCGCTGCCGTGCCGTAAGCGAGCACGAAGAGGTTGTCGCCAAAGTCGAGCAGGATGAGCGAGTTGTCGTCGGCTTCGGTGGGTACCGTCTTGCCCTGAAAGGTGCGCTCCTTGATGCGCGCACCCGACATCGCTGTGACACGCTTGGCCGGGCCGAGCACAGCGGTCAGGCCGTGGAGTGCGTAGACCGTCATGTCGTAAAGCGGGCCGCCGCCCGGTTTGCGGAAATACCAGGACGGGTCGATATTCGAGAGCACGCCGTCGCCCTTACGAAAGACCTCTTCCTCGTGATACGACGAAAAGGCCGCGCCGCAGGTGGCCCAGCAGAGCGTCCCGATGGCCCCTTCGCCGATCAGCTCTTTGACGCGCTGAACGTGTGGGCGCAGCGCTTCACCCGGCGACGCGACGATCTTGAGGCCCTTGCTTTTGGCAAGCTCGATAAGTTCGGTCGCTTCGGCAGCGGTGGTGGTCATGGTCTTGTTGAAGTGGACATGCTTACCGGCCTGCAGCGCCGCTTTGCCCTGTTCAAAGTGCATGCCAATGGGCGTGGCGAGAGTGACCGCGTCGACCTCGTCGTTGGCGAGCAGTTCCTCGAGCGTCGTGTAGGCGTGCGGCACACCGTACTGTTTGGCGGCGGCCTCGGCGCGACCGGGGAAGGGGTCGCAGACCGCGTGCAGCGTGACCCGGTCCTGAACGTCGGCTTGACTCAGGTGGGGCAGGATACCGCGCAGGGCGACCGCGCCGGTTCCGACCACACCCATGCGAATGGGTTGGGACATCATGAGCCTCCGAGAGACAGTTGTACCACATGCAGACCAGCTGTGCCCACACCTTTATTCGGCGAGATAAGCCTTACTAGCCGGGTTAAGGCAAGGCCTAAGTGCAGGAAACATGGAGCATTAGGAGACTTTCAGGACGGGTTATCCTCATCCCAATTTAAGCGATCCTGGAGAAGCCTCTTTACTTGGGGCCATTCGTCCTTCACCACGCTGTAGAGCGCTGTATCCCTTAGACTGCCGTCTGAAAAAATGCTCTCATTGCGAATAATGCCCTCGAGCACGAACCCAAGCTTTTGAATAGCTCGCTTGCTCTGGGTATTGGCGTTGTGCGTGCGCATCTGGACGCGGATAGCGTGGCGAGTTTCAAATAGATGCTCGAGCAACACGTACTTGGCCTCGGTATTGACTGTCGTTCCTTGAAACGCCCGTTTGACCCAGGTACCGCCGATTTCAAACGTGCGGCTGGCTTCATTCAGGATATATAGGCTCGTCGAGCCCCGCTAAAATCACCGGGTAGTGACGAGGCTCGAGCGGCTCGAGGCGGACATTTTCTCCCTGCAGAAGTGGAAGTTCGGTCATGATCTGGCTATCTTTGCTGGGCGGGCCGGGCTCGAGCAAACTACGAATCCGGCCACCCGCACGATCTTCAAGCCTTAGAAAAAACGGTTTTACCGCACGCCGCCTCTATCGTCCGGGCGAGCGCCACGGCGTCTTTCCCCTCACTCACTGCGTTGACCAGGGCCGAGCCGACTACCACGCCGTCGGCGACCTCGGCAACGGGCTGGGCTGTTTCGGCGCTCGAGACCCCGAACCCGACCGCCACCGGCAGGTCGCTCACAGCCTTGACGCGTCTGACGAGGTCCGGCACGTCCTGCGGGAGCGCGGTACGAGCGCCTGTCACGCCTGTAACCGACACCGCGTAGATAAAGCCCCGGCACGCCTCGGTTACGACCCTGAGCCGCGCTTCGGTAGATGTGGGTGCCACGAGGAAGACGGTATCGAGGTCCGCTTCGCGGGCCGCCGGGATGAGTGCCTCGGCCTCGTCGGGCGGCAGGTCGGGCAGGATGATGCCGTCGGCACCCGCCGCCTTGAGGTCCTGCAAAAAGCCTGCTTCGCCGGTTCGGTAGCAGTAGATCGGGTTGTAGTAGGTCATCAGGACGATGGCCTTATCACTCGTTTCGCGCAGCTTCCTGATAAGCTCGAATGTTTTCTGCGTGGTCATACCCTGTGCCAGCACCCGCTCCGAGGCGCGCTGAACTGTCGGGCCGTCACCCAGGGGGTCGGAGTAGGGGAGACCCACCTCGAGAACGTCCCCGACCTCGAGCAGGCCCCGCGCCACCGTCAAAAATGTTTCCTCGTCGGGAAAACCTGCGGTCATAAAAGGCACGAACGCGGCGCGGTTCTCGCACTTTGCCCGTATAAACGCGTCGTCAATTCGACTCATGATCCAGCTCCTTCATAACCCGCATGGCTTCGGAAACGTCCTTGTCGCCGCGCCCGGAGAGGTTGACCACGATGATCTCGTCTGTTGTCATCTCACCTGCCAGTTTGAGTGCGTAGGAAACCGCGTGCGCGGTCTCGAGCGCCGGGATAATCCCCTCGGTGCGGCTCAGCAGGCCGAAGGCCTCGAGCGCCTCGCGGTCGTCTACCGCCACGTAGCGGGCAAGTCCTGCGTCGGCGTAGTAGGAGTGCTCGGGGCCGACGCCGGGGTAGTCGAGTCCCGCCGAGACCGAGTGGGCAGGTGTGATCTGCCCGTCGTCGTCGGACATCATGTACATCAGGGAGCCGTGCAGCACGCCCTTTTTCCCGGCGCTGATGCTCGCGGCGTGAGCGCCCGTGGTGAGGCCGTGTCCAGCCGCCTCGACGCCGTAGAGGACAGGACGTTCGTTTTCCGGCAAATAGGCAAAGGGCGCGAAGATGCCGATGGCGTTGCTCCCACCCCCGACACAGGCGACGACGGCGTCGGGGATGCGGCGTCCTTCGAGCGCTTCGAGCTGTGTCATCGTCTCGAGGCCGATCACGCTCTGGAAGTCGCGCACCATCATTGGGTAAGGG
>JBMDWS010000490.1:0-2420 GCA_048594695.1 Truepera sp.
ACGCCCGGCCGCCCTGTCCGCCTGGCGCGACGCGCTCTACCTCGATTTCGACGACGCCAAGGCCTTGCAGCGCGAGATGTTCGACCTGCTCAAGCGCTACCAACAAAAAACGGGCGCGCAGCGCTACATCCTGCACCTGGGGCTGGCACCGATTCGCTGAACGTCCGGGCCGATTCGAAGGCGTCAAGCAGCTCAGGCATACTGTTTTGGGGGAGTGCCGACTCAGCGATACCAATAATAAAGGTGGCGAGGTCCTGAAACCTCGCCACCTTACATAAAGTCTTTTACCGCGTCCAGATCGGCTGGCCCGTGGCGCTAAGTTTGCGCACGTAACCGTCCTCTTCGCCTTTATTGGGATGCGCCAGCGAGCCGAGTGTCGTCCCAGTGGCGTAAATACCGCTGCCTACGCTCATAACCCCCCTTGCATCGTCATAGGCCGGTGTGCCGTAGGTGCTCGTCCACTGAGACGCACCTGCTGCGTTCAGTTTCCGGACGAATGCGTTCCAGTTTCCCGTGCCTGCAGTGTACTTGCCCGAAACGAGAACACCACCTGCACCGTCCCCGCCCAGATCCTGAATGATCGCGTTGCTGAGGCCACCCATGAAGGAGCTTCCCTGAAGACGACCACTGCTGCTAAAGCGGTACACAGTGTTTTTGGTGTTGACGAAGATGCTGGGTCCCGAAACAGCAACACCGTTATAGAAGCCGGACTTTTTCCAGAGCTGTGTGCCGGAGGCGCTGTACCGTGCCAGGCCGCTCTTCCCAGACAGGTAAACGCTGCCGTCGCTGGCGCTGGCGACCCCCGTGGTCACCCCGACACTCGAGACCCGCTCCCAGACGAGCTTGCCTGCGGGGGTGTATTTGCGGAGAAGATTGGCTGTCGTAAAGCTGAAGTCGTCATTACCCACCGTTGCCTGCTGAATCGCCACATAGACGTTGCCACTCGCGTCTAGTGTCATGTCCGGGACAGTCTCGGCATCCTCGAACGTCCACATGACGTGCCCAACCGGGAAGCTGCGCCCAAGCTGACCGTTCTTATCGTGAACCGCAACTTCAAAGTAGGCCGAGGTCGCATAATCCTGAAAGGTGCTGTGCTCGCTCGAAAGGACATAGCTGTTGCCCAGGCTGTCGGCCTCGACATCCGTGGCGGTCAGCGCTTGGTTGCTGTAGGGATCGTAGAAAGTCTCGAGCGCGTCCACGTTGCGCGTCCAGAGCTTATTGCCAGCGCTCGAGTAGCGACTCAAAATGACTTTGTCGTAGTAGTCGTAATCACCGACAAAGCCGAACTGGCGCGACAGAACATAGGTTCCACCTTCGGGTGCCAGGGTAACGTCAACGCCCTTATCGGTTTGGGCAGTTCCAAACTGTGGGACGAGTGTCGACGGCTTGGCATCTTGCGGCTGGCTACATGCTGAAATAAAGAGAGCAAGTGTGGCGGCGGTGATGAGGATCGGGCGGGCATGTTTCATGGTCTTCTCCAGAAGCGTGAACGGGTACTGCGTTAAAAGACGGCATAAAGGCGTGACAGGTGCGTAAACAATGGCTCCTCCTCGGCTCTCGATTGGTTTTTCGTTGCTACATTACTAAGGTAAATCAAGCTGCTTAAGTGAATCTTAAGAAGCTCACATCTTTGGTTTTTGGAGATTTTGAACTCTGGAGATGCCGCGCCTCTGCTCGAGCACAGACACTTCTCGACGCGCACTGAAGAGTTCTTCACCCTATCTTTTGGTTGAGCCGCTATCATGGGCGCATGAACCCGCCCAAACGTATCCTGGTGGCGCTTGCGCTCGGCCTCGCGCTAGCAGCTTGCGCCCCCCGCACGGGTGAGAACGGGAGCAGCACGCCGCCCCGCACCCGACCCCAGACCCAGCCGCAAACATCGCCCGGCGCGCCTGATCTCCAGAATCCCGACGTAAGGGCTGTGGACCGCGCTGCCAAGGAGGCCTTTCATCTGATGGGACTAAGCTACGAGCGCACTGGTGCCTACGACGTCTCGAGCCTCGCTAGCGACCTCGAGCTTCCCCCAGGTGTGCGGTGGCAGCTCGAGGACATCTCTCAGACGAGCTACGCGCTGCGCTTCACTTCCGACAGCGTGCCCGACATTGCCTGGCTCGTCACGCCTGAAGGGGTCCAAACGAGCCGTGCGGATGCCAACCGTATCCTCTAGTTCCGCCCCAAGGAGAATCATGACGCGTACTTTTGCCCGCACCCTGCCCCGGCTCCTAGCCTTCTCGCTCACGGCCGTTCTGACTGCGCCCTGGGCGTCTGCACAAGCCCCGCAGCGCCTGGCCGAACTCGCCCCTGCCGAAACGTTCGTGATGCTCGGCCTCGTACCCGGTGCCGAGACGCCTGCTACGACCCTGAAGCGCGACCTTGAGGCGCTTGGCTGGGAACGGGCGGGCAAGACGATCGCCGCGCTC
>JBMDWS010000491.1:0-3905 GCA_048594695.1 Truepera sp.
GCCTGCAGCTGCGCCTGGACCTCAAAGAGCGTGCCCCGATAGGTCGTCTCGAAGCGTTTGCTGAGTTCGCGGGAGACACTGACGGCCCGCGCTGCGCCGCACACCCCGATAAGGTCGTCTAAGGTTGCCGCGAGGCGTTTGGGTGACTCGTAGAAGGCGACCGTCTGGGTGCTCCTGGCAATGACCGAAAGGCGTTCGCGCCGCGCCGCACCCTTCCGCGGTAAAAAGCCCACGTAGGTGAAGCGTGCGAGCGGCAAACCCGAAAGTACCAGTGCCGGAATGAGGGCCGTCGGACCGGGCAGCACCTCGAGCGCGTGCCCCCCTGCTACAGCGAGCGCCACGAGTTCTGCACCGGGGTCCGAGAGGCCGGGCGTTCCAGCGTCGGTCACAAAAGCGATGTGATTATATTTTTCCAGCAGGGCAGGGGCGCGGCTCGAGATAGTGTGTGCGTCGAGGCGCTCGAGGGGCTTGTGAATCTCGAAGTGCGCGAGCAGTTTGCCGCTGTGACGCGTATCCTCGGCCCCAACGACATCAGCCTCGCGCAGCACCCGCAAGGCCCGCAGCGTGATGTCTTCCAGGTTCCCGATCGGTGTAGGAACAAGCGTGACCCTCGCCAAGACAGCCTAGCCAGCGACGGGACTGGGTAGAAGCGTGCGGGCACGGCTGCGACGAGGGGTGTTACGCCGCAGCGCCGAGCGCATCCGCGCCCGCAGCAGTTCGGCTTCACTGACCGTCACGGTTACAACAACACCCTCCGGAAGCTGCACGCCTTCAGGCAACAGCACCACACCGTTTTTGACGAGTCCTTTATAGGCTTTCACGCTCTTCCTCCTGCCGTTCTGCAAGCTCTTGTCTGAGCTGAGTAATAACCTTTTCAGTCGCAGCCCGCTCCCGCTCTCTGGTTGGCGAGCGGACAAGCAGACGGTCATAGGCTTCGAATATGCGCAGCGCTTCGCGAGGTCTGCCGACTTGCACGAGCAGATCCCCTAAATGCTCACCTGCCAGAAAGTAACTGTCCGGGTCATCCGGAGCGCGGCTGCGGCGCGTCTTCAACGTCGCGATGCGCTCCTCGAGGCGTTGCTGCCTCTCGACCCGCTCGCGTACCAGCAACCAGCCTAGCAAAAAAATAGCTCCGACGAGCGTGGTAACGATGCCGAGCGCACGTGGCAATCCGAGCTGCGAGGCCAGGTTGACCAGAAACGGGGCTGCAAATGCCAGCGCCGCCAGGAGCGCCAGAAGAGCCGCGTAGTTCACGACTGCGCGGCGAGGTCGACGAGCGCACGGTAGCGTTGCGCCTTTTCGGGAAACCCCATCGCTGTATAGATCGTGGCAAGCTTTTCGGCAAAGAAACACGTCGCGCTCAGGTCGCGTGCGCTTTCCGAGGCCTCGAGGCAAAACAGGTAACCCTGCACCGCACGGTGCAACTCTCCGCCGAGTTCCGCGCACTGTGCCCGCAAATGCGCCTCACGAACCTCGATGATGTGCCTATCCCAGTGCAAACGCGCCCCCCGCGAGACAGTAGCATAGCCTACAAAAGTGTAGAGGGTGTTATCTCACGAATGGTGGTGCGTGTATGGTGGGTTGTCGAGATTCTGGAGGCGTCATGAAAGAGATTTTTGCAGCGGACTTGCTCGCGGGCAAGGTCATCCTGATTACCGGGGGTGGGACGGGTCTTGGGCGAGCCATGGGTGAGCGTTTCTTGGGGCTCGGGGCGCGGCTCGTCATCACAGGCAGGCGCGAGCAGGTGCTTACAGAGGCCGCTGCAGCGATGGGCGAGAACGTGCTGGCTGTACCCTGCGACGTGCGCGATTCCGCAGGGGTCAGCGCCCTGATGGACGCTGCCGAAGCGCACTATGGCCATGTCGATGTGCTCGTCAACAACGCTGCCGGAAACTTTATCTCCCCGACCGAGCACCTCTCGGCTCGAGCCGTCGACGCGGTCCTCGGCATCGTTTTGCACGGCACTTTTTACTGCACGCTCGAGCTCGGCAAACGCTGGATCGCGCAAAAGCGGGCAGGCACGGTTCTCAACATCGCCACCACCTACGCGGCCTCCGGGTCGGGTTACGTGGTACCCTCAGCTGCCGCCAAGGCGGGCGTCGTGGCACTTACCAAATCACTCGCAGCCGAATGGGGCAAATACGGGATTCGCCTGAACGCCATTGCGCCGGGACCGTTTCCAACTGAAGGTGCGTGGAGCCGCCTGATGCCAACACCCGAGATTCAGGAGCTTTTCGAAAAACGCATCCCCCTCGGGCGCGTTGGGGAGCATGTTGAACTGACCACCCTCGCGAGCTACCTAATCTCAGACGCCGCAGCGTATGTCACCGGCGACCTGATCACTATAGACGGCGGCGAAACAGCCTGGAACGGGGGCGAATTCAATATTCTCGACGAGGTCACGCCCGAGCAGTGGGCTGCGCTCGCCACCCTGCGAAAACGGGGAGGATAGGCTCAGGATACCGCCACACGCAGTGCTGCGGCTTTGGTATCCATAGACTGACGCGGGAGGCAATCTAAATCCATGTCTCAAACGTTTGAAACCACCACCCAAGAGTATGAAAACGCGGCAACCGAACTCGAGGCCGCTGCCCGGCACCGCAGAACACTTTCGTCAGCGCGAAGTGCCCGTGGCTGCGCCCATGCCTGGGCCGCGACTGGGTACATCCAAAATGCCCAGGACAGGATGAACGACCTGGCTAAGGCGCACGCGAGCAAGTCGTCTCTTGCGTGGGACCCGATAGAGCAGAGATGAGCGCCCTTTTCGACACGCAGCTCGCGCTCGGCGACCCGGCGACCATTCTCTTCACCGCCCTACGCGTCGCAGTCATCTACGCGGTGCTCCTCGTGCTCCTTCGCCTGAGTGGCGGGCGACAGTTCGGGCAGCTTACAACCATCGACCTCGTGACGCTCCTGCTCCTCTCCAACGTCGTGCAAAACGCCATGATCGGCCCCGACAACAGCCTCACGGGGGGCCTTGTCGGCGCGGCGACGCTGCTGGGCCTCTACCGCCTGACGGTGCGCCTTCCCGCCTTGCAAGCGCGCCTCGAGCCGCCCCCAGTCATACTCGTCTACCGAGGAGAGGTTCTAGGGGAGAGGCTTCGGCGTGAGGGTATAAGCGTGAGTGAACTGGGGGAGGCCGCCCGCGAACACGGCGTCGCCGATCTGGCGCACGTCGAAACGGCGGTGCTCGAGATGAACGGGACCATCTCAATTATTCCCAAGGCGGAAGTCAAGGCGAGGACGCTCAAGGGGGTGCGCTCGAGGCGGCAACAGCAGGCGGGCCGGGAGCACCGTGAACGGTAGCGAGAAAACGGACCCCTCTGTGACGCTGGTTACACGCCGGACAGGCCAAACTTTATCTGAAGTCAGCCCTGTACCGGAACCCGGCACACACCCGTTCCCGAGAAGACGAGCGGAACGAGCTGGGGACTATTCACCGTGTCCTGAAAGCGGAGGAGTACAGCCCATCCTGACCCGAAGATCCGTGTCGTTAGCCAGAAACCGAGGATGCCCTAGCGGCTGCCTCGTATCTCTCCGATCCCGGGCGCGCGGATCCGCACACCAACGAGCGATATCCCTCCCATAAAGCGCCATTCATTTGGGTGGTGACGTGCTCTACTCCACACTACTAAACTGAACTCTGAAAGTGAGCCTTGCTCGTCAGGGGACAGATTACCCCTCACGCTTTAAGCCAGGGAACCGAACCCTACCCGGCATCTGGCCCTCAAACCGGCAAGCGATAGGAGAAAAAATGAGGATGTCAAAAGCAGTTACACTGGCACTGCTTGTCGGTTGGTTCATACCGGCGCACGCGCAAGAGACGTCCACCGTTACATTGGAACAAGTTCAGAATGCTATAGCTGCCACCGAGAAGCTTGTCCAGGCCGAGGTCGAATCCGGTG
>JBMDWS010000492.1:0-3464 GCA_048594695.1 Truepera sp.
TGCGCTCGCTCGAGCTTTTCAGCCAAGGTGTCGCGCCCGCGCTCGGTTGGACGCTTGCGAACATCGTACCCGGATAGACGGCCTTACACAGAGATCAGCCCATTAAATCTATCTACTGAGTCGTGTTTCGTGGTAGCGTGAGCAGAGACAGAGCGGTTGAGTTTCTCGCCAGCACTTTACCTAAAGCCTCGCGCGACCCTCGTCTACTCCAAAGTGCTGAGGAAAATCATGAATAAAAAAGTCTTGCTCATCTTGCTTCTGGCCCTGCCCCTGGTGGCGTTCGCGCAGGACGAAGAGGAAGTCACGGCGTCACCCGCCGAAGAACTCTTTATCGACGCCGCGTCGCAGAACGGCATCTATACGCTCGACACCTCACGGGTCGCCATCCTTGGCGCCGAAGATCCTGCTGTTAAAGAGTACGCGCAAAGCGTTATCGAAGCGAGCACGCGCTCGACCGTCGAACTGTTGCCAATTGCGAGCGACCTGAGCTACAGCCCGACCTCCGACAGCAGCCCGGCGCAGGGCATCCTGGCCGCCCACCTGGACACGCTGACCGGCGCTGAATTCGACAGCGCCTACCTCGAGGGTCAGATCAGCGCGCTCGAGGACGCCATCACCCTATTCGAGCTTTCGTCTGCCAACGTTACGGACGAGGCGCTAGGCGCGTACCTTGACGAAAATCTGGCGGCGCTGCAGGAACAGCTGAGCGCAGCTGAAGGTCTAGCCGGAACCGCCAACTAGACAACGCAATCTGCATGTTGGTCTGGGCAGTCCCAATATAGTGGCTGCCCATTTTATTTTGTCAGTCCTCGAGCGTCCTCAGGACCGTGAGGTGATGGGGCTCGAGGCCGAGGCTCACCGAGGTCGAATCAGTCGGGGATTTGCCGAAACCCTACGGAGGCGAGATGACTGAGCACGTCGTTTCAGCAGCTGTCAATTCTCCGAGGAAAAATGTACCGGGCTTAAGTGCGGCAGCTTAGGGTGACAGAAGATCCAAACCCTACAGTGCCTATTCAGGCAGCCGTAGAATCTGACGGCATGGCCTCGAGCAACGCTTTCAGCGCTTTGTTGACCGAATCGGACGTTTTGAACACTTTGGACAAATCTTCGTCGAGTACAGCAACAGTGCGGTCGCCCGTAGTAAAACGGTTTGGCTTGGCTCTACGATAGTCAAACTCGTATTCGGGTAAAAGGTCATCTTTCTCTGAAGGCATGGTCTTCGTACTCCTTTCGTTCGAAATGAGTGGCTCGTCTGGCGCTTATGATACGGATTCGGCTTCCACGCTCGGTAAAACTTACAAGCAGCACACGATTTTTCTCGGAATGTCCGACGATGATTTCACGGTCTTCGTCATCTGAATTCACTTCATCACCAAAAATAACGGCGAGTGGATTAGCGAAAACGGTCTTCGCTTCTTCAAAAGTAACCTCGTGCTTGGCTTCGTTGGATGTTGCTTTTTTATTATCCCACTCGAAGTCCACACGACTATTGTACGGCTTGGCAACACCGTAAAAAGCGAGGGATGAAACTTTGCTTATGATTTTTATACTAGACATAGAGGAATGCGACTACTCATCATTCAGTAAGTCAACTGTTACGTAGCCTCAGAGTTCCGATAAAGCAGAAAACTTTTGAATAATTAGGGGGCGATCTCATAATCCCGTAATGCCTTAGCTAGCTCACGCACGTAGTCATCTACATGATAAGCGTTTGGGAACTTGAATTTACGCATAGGAATATCACTGAGACCCGCCAAACGCATAGCCTCACCAACTTCCCCAGCTATAGCTTTCATGACGACGAAGATTACCTCAGGCTGTGTGTCGTCAAGAATTCGAGCAAGTCTACTCACACCATCAAGACGTGCCTGTTCGCGATCAGACTTTGGCAAGCGGTCGACAGGTTCTATACAGAGATCAACAAGGAAACATCCTCGACTTTTGAAGGTATCAAGGAAGTCACTCATGTTCAACGTTAATGAACCAGCTTCAGCAAACGACCTCATCGTCGCGCGAGCTAAGGCAGAATTACCCTTGTAAAAGAAAGTCCCGCCAGCTGGAACTGACTCTCCAATAAAGAGTGCTCGAACCACTTTCGGCTTGAACTCTTGACGGAGGGATTCAATCTTCATTGATATACCCTGCAATTTCCCAACTGTATAGGACGAGGAATACCGAACATCCTGCCATACTCGAAAACTAGCGCACAGAGAATCACCTCAACCTCTACAACCTTGGAGCAAATTTCTGTGCGTGCGCTACATTCTAGCCTCTGGCATTGAAGAGTATTTGGGCTCGATTTTATTGACATCCTATTCACTATCGTCAAATTGTGCTCCTAGATAATCTCCCTAAACGCCACCGCCCTGCTCCGCCGCTTCAGTTCTTCACGCAGCCTCGAGGCCCACGCCGCCCCCAATGTCGGATCGGCCTCCAACATCCTCTTTGCCAAGTCCCGCGACTTCTCGATGATCTCGGTATCCTGCGTCAGGTCACCCAGAACCAGATCGGGCATCCCCGACTGCCGGGTGCCGCGCAGCTCACCGGGACCCCGCAGCTCGAGGTCTTTTTCGGCGATCACGAAGCCGTCCGAGTGCTTTTCGATAACGCCCAGGCGGTGCTGCGTCTTTTTCGAGCGGTCGCCCGCGATCAGGATGCAGTAGCCCGCGTGCCCGCCGCGCCCGACACGGCCCCGCAGCTGATGGAGCTGCGAGAGGCCGAAGCGCTCGGCGTTTTCGATAACCATGACCGAGGCGTTGGGGATGTCCACGCCCACCTCGATAACCGTCGTGGAGACCAAGAGGTCGTACTCGCGGCGGCGGAAGGCTTCCATCACCTCGTCCTTTTCAAACCCGGTCATCTTGCCGTGCAGCAGCGCGATGCGGCAGGCCTCAGGCATGATGCCCCGCAGGTCGTCGTACATCTGCGTGGCGGAAACGATCTCGCTCATCACCTCGGCTTCGCTCTCCTCGATGAGCGGTGTGACGAGGTAGACCTGCCGCCCCTTCTGGATTTCGCCCCAGGCGAAGCGGTACACGTCGCGGCGCTTCGAGTCGTTAAAGAGCCGCGTCTCAACGCCCTGCCGCCCCGGCGGGAGTTCGTCGATGATGGACAGCTCGAGGTCACCGTAATACGTCAGGGCCAGCGAGCGCGGGATGGGCGTGGCGCTCATGACCATCACGTCTGGATTGTTGGTGAGGAGCTTGCGGCGCTGCTCGACCCCGAAGCGGTGCTCCTCGTCGATGATGGCGAGGCCCAGATCGCGAAACTTCACGCCCTCCTGAATGAGCGCGTGCGTACCCACAGCGATGTCGGTCTGCGATGACGCGAGCCGCTCCCGCGCCGAGCGCCGCTCGCGGGTCGCCGCCGAGCCGATGAAGAGGTCGCAGGTCACGCCGAGGGGTTGCAGGTACTGCATAAGGTTCAGGTAGTGCTGCCGCGCCAGGATTTCGGTCGGAGCCATA
>JBMDWS010000493.1:0-3398 GCA_048594695.1 Truepera sp.
ACCTGCTGCGGCGCGAGTTTGGGCGGCATGATAAGCCCCCTGTCGTCGCCGTGCCCCATGATGAGCCCGCCGATAAAGCGCGTCGAAAAGCCCCACGACGTCGTGTGGACGTAGGCCTGCTCGTTATTCACGTCGTTGAAGGTGATGTCGAAGGCTCGAGCGAAGTTGTCGCCCATGTAGTGGCTCGTCGCGGCCTGCAGCGCCTTGCCGTCGCGCATCATGGCCTCGACGGTGTAGGTGTTTTTGGCCCCGGCGAAGCGTTCGCCTGGCGTCTTCTCGCCCAGAAATCCGGGCAGCGCGCCCCAATCGCGGGAGAACGCGTCGTAGATGTCGGCCATCTGCCGCGCCTCAGCGAGCGCCTCTTCAGAGGTGGCGTGGGCCGTGTGCCCCTCCTGCCACAAAAACTCGGTGGTGCGCAGGAAAGGTCGGGTCCGCAGCTCCCAGCGCATGACGTTGCACCACTGGTTGTAGAGGAGCGGCAGGTCGCGGTAGGACTGAATCCATTTGCTGTACATCTCGCCGATAATCGTTTCGCTGGTCGGGCGAATGGCGAGCGGTTCCTCGAGCTCCTTGCCCCCGGCGTGCGTAACGACTGCCAGCTCCGGCGCGAACCCGGCAACATGGTCGGCCTCGCGCTCGAAAAAGCTCATGGGGATAAGCAGCGGAAAATACAGGTTCTCGTGCCCGGTCGCCTTGAACATGGCGTCGAGATTTTTCTGGATGTTCTCCCAAAGGGCGTAGCCGTAAGGCTTGATGACCATCGTGCCGCGCACCGGGCCGAGGTCGGCGAGGTCGGCTTTATAGACGATTTCGTTGTACCAGGCGCTAAAATCCTCCCCCTGAGGGGTAAGGCCACGCGCTTTGGTTTTGCTTCCCTGAGTCTGCGTCATAGCCCCTAGCCTACCCCGAAACCGAGAGCAGGCGTAAAAAAACGCGGAGTTCCCTCCGCGCCTTCATTCACCCAGGAACGTCAGGCGAGCTGCTGAATCTGCATGGTGGGCGCGTAAGCGTCATCATCATCTTCGTCGTCGTTTTCGTCGTTGTCGGGCATACAGCCAGCGAGCGCCACGCCGAGAACGAGCAGGGTCAAGAGAAATGCGCGGGTGAGTTTTTTCTGGTTCATCCGTGGAGCCTCCTCAAAATGTATTGCCCTTTCACCTTAGCCGACATGTGCCTGCCCTTTTGCACGCTGCTTTACGGTTTCAAGCGCTGCTTGCCCTTATTTGCTATACTCGGCCTTATGTACGGGCGAATGATGCAACCCAGACCTGGCCTCGGATAGACAATCTCTAACCGTTACCAGGCGCTTGCAACAAAGCGCCTCTTTTTTTGCCATCTTGAAGGACCAAAGAGGAGACCCCATGACCCAGAGCAACCCAGACACGGCGCAAAAGTCTGTCTTTTACGCCACCACCCCGATCTTTTACGTGAACGCCGAGCCGCATATCGGGCACGCCTACACGACGACCCTCGTCGATGTAGCGGCGCGCTTTCACCGCCTGATCGGCGACGATACGTACTTTCTGACTGGTACCGACGAACACGGCGAAAAGATTCAGAAAGCCGCCGACGCCGCCGGACTTACCCCGCAAGCCTATACCGACCAGATTTCCGGTAAGTTTCGCGCCACCTGGGACTCGCTCGAGATTTCCTACGACGAATTTATCCGCACCACCGAAGAGCGTCACAAACAGGTCGTCAGCGAGGTTTTGCAGCGCGTCTACGACAACGGCGACATCATCTTCGGCGAGTACGGCGGCCTCTACTGTGTGGGCTGCGAGCGCTACTACACCGAAAAAGAACTCGTCGACGGCAAGTGTCCGCAGCACGACATCACGCTCGAGTACCGAAGCGAGGAAAACTACTTTTTCCGCATGGAAAAGTACCGCCCCTGGCTGCGCGAACTCTTAGAGGACAACCCCGACCTGATCCGCCCCGAGCGCTACCGCAACGAAGTGCTGGGCATCCTGCGCGAACCCATCGGCGACCTCTCCATCAGCCGCCCGCGCGAGCGCGTGCCCTGGGGCATTCCACTGCCGTGGGACGAAAACCACGTCACCTACGTCTGGTTCGACGCGCTCATCAATTACTACTCGGCTCTTAAAAGCCACGGCACCGAGGCGCACTACTGGCCCCACGTCGAGCACTTTATCGCTAAAGACATCCTGAAGCCGCACGGCGTCTTCTGGCCCACCATGCTCAAATCTGCGGGTTTACCCCTCTACCAGCACCTCAACGTTCACGGCTACTGGCTGGTCGACGGCGGCAAGATGAGCAAATCGAAAGGCAACGTGGTGCGGCCCCTCGACCTCAAGGACAAGTACGGCAACGACGCCTTTCGCTACTACCTGCTGCGCGACATGACCTTCGGGCTGGACGCGTCGTTTAGCGAAGTGGGTCTGGCTGAACGCATCAACGCCGACCTCGCCAACGATCTCGGCAACCTGCTGAACCGGACACTCGGGATGCTCGGCAAGTACCGTCAGGGTGTGGTGCCGGAACCGGATAAACCGGAGGCCGTCGACAGGGACCTCGAGACCGCCTTTACCGCGCTGCCCGACAAACTCACCGAGCAGGTCAACAACCTCTTCTTCGACCGCGCTATCGAGAGCGTCCTGGAGTCTGTGCGCAAGGCCAACAAGTACATCGCCGAGACGCAGCCCTGGGCACTCGCCAAAGACGAAGCGAACGCGAAGAGGCTCGATACGGTTCTCTATACCTGCCTCGAGGCGCTGCGCTGTGCGAGCGTTTTGCTCTCACCGATCATCCCGAATAAGGCCAAAGAACTCCAGGCGCAGCTCGGACTCTCGGGCGACTTCCGGCTGGACGATGCCCGAACCTGGGGCCTCACCCCGGCGGGCACACAGACGAAAGTCGGCGACCCGCTTTTCCCTCGCGTGGACCTCGCGGCGCTTAACGAGAGCCTCGAGGTCAAGGAGGAAGTGTTGGAACACAAAGAAGAAGTCACCATAGAGGATTTTGCCAAGCTCGAGTTTCGCGTGGCCGAGATCGTCAAAGCAGAGGCGCACCCTAAGGCCGACAAGCTTCTGGTGCTGTCCGTCAAGCTCGGCAGCGAGGAGCGCACCATCGTCTCGGGCATCAAGCAGTGGTACGATCCGAGCGAACTGGCAGGCAAAAAGGTCATCATCGCGGCGAACTTAAAGCCTGTGAAGCTGCGCGGCGTGCTGTCGCAGGGGATGATTCTGGCGGCTGAAGACGCCGAGGGCAACCTGAGCATTTCGGCGCTCGACAGGGATATTGCCAGCGGTAGCGAAGTGCGATAAGAGTTGATATCTAGGATGGGCCTCGAGTCGTGAAAGCTCGAGGTCTATTCTGCAAACTCATCCTTTGCCGAGAAACCTGCCCAATCTATTCCCGCCAAAGAAAAATGCTTCAAT
>JBMDWS010000494.1:0-13621 GCA_048594695.1 Truepera sp.
GGTGAGATGGTGTTCCAGGTCCCAGGCATCAGGCCCTCGGGGAACGTCGGCTGCACGGGTAGGGTAGGTTCTGTGGGCGTCGTCGGCGTTCTTTGGGTTCCGCAGGCCACCAGTAGCAAAAGTAGAAGCAGACCACAGAGGGAGAGCGCCCCACCGGAGCTTGGTCGAACGTGCATTGAATGTACCTCCGTCTTTAGCCTAGCCGATCCTGCTAAAAACGGACTACTCCGTACCCCACGATCATTCAGCTATCCTCCATGAATCGCTTGAGCCGATCCCAGTAGGACGACAACAGTGGGCAGACCCCGGTTTTATACGGTTCCACCCACGTACAACGTGTGCGAGCCGGAAACGTCTGTGGCTGAGCGCCCGCACACCTGAAAAAAGGGAAGCCTTAAGGCTCCCCTTTTCGTATCGCGTTCGAGTTGATCTTCGGTTGGAATCGGTCCTCGCTAGGCCCAGCGAATCGCGTGAGCGTCGAAGGGGCTTACGAGCAATTTGTTGATCGGGTAAACGCGCACGCCGTACGCGAGCCGACCACTGAGCTCGGGCGTAAAGCTCGCGCGGAAAGCGCAGCCGCCATCTTCGAAGGTCTTGCCCGGCGTGAGTTGGACGTGATGGAGGTTGTGCTCGAGCGCGTCCTCCTCTGGGCTATAGACGAGTTCGACACAAAGATCTTTGACGTCGAAGTCTCTCGGGTGCAAAACCGCCTCGACCTCGAGCTTTTGTCCCATTCTCACCGTGCTGGCCTTGAGCGGCTTGGCGCTCAGGTAGAGGCCATGCCACGCGGCTTGTACCTGCCGTCGCCAGCTCGCCAGCTCGCCAGCCGCCGCGTAGGACTTGCTCGAGAGCGCCTTGGCCCGGGCCGCTGCCGGAGCGTAGAACATCTCGACGTAGTCGCGCACCTGACGGCGTGCATTAAAGCGAGGTGTGATGGTCGCGATGGCGTTTTTCGAGCGCTCGAGCCACGCTTGCGGCACGCCCGAAGCGTCGCGGTCGTAGTAAAGGGGTGCGACCTCGCGCTCGAGCAGGTCGTAAAGTGCTTCGGCGTCGGCCTCGTCGGCAGCGTCCGAGGCGGCCATGTTGACATCTGAGCCGATCGCCCAGCCGTTGCGACCGTCGAAGCCTTCAGGCCACCAACCATCCAAAATCGAGAGGTTCAGGACGCCGTTCATCGCGGCCTTTTGCCCGCTCGTTCCCGAGGCCTCGAGCGGTCTGCGCGGGTTGTTGAGCCAGACATCGACGCCGCGCGTCAGGGCGCGCCCGACCGCCATGTCGTAATCCTCGATGAATAGGATCTTGCCGACGAAGCGCGGGTCCTGCGAAAGCGTCTGAATGGTTGTAATAAGCGCCTGACCCGGCTTGTCGGCGGGGTGCGCCTTACCCGCGAAGACGAGCTGCACGGGCCTCTCGGGGTTATTGAGGATGCGGGCGAGGCGCTCGAGGTCGCGGAAAATCAGCGTTGCCCGCTTGTAGGTCGCGAAGCGGCGGGCGAAACCGATCGTCAGAGCGTTCTTATCGAAAAAGCCTTCGGTCTCGCGGAGCGCACCCGTGCTCGCGCCGTAGCGCGTGCGCTGCCGGGCGAGGCGCTTGCGGAAAAACTCGATACTCTGCTGGTTGAGCGCCTGGCGCACCTCCCAGAGCTTGGCGTTATCGAGCGCCTCGACCTTGGCCCACATCTCGGTGTCGTCGAAGTGATCACGCCAGGTCTCGGGCAGCACGCTCGCCACGAGATCCTGAATCTCCGGCGCGACCCAAGTTCCCATGTGCACCCCGTTGGTGATGTGAGTGATGGGGATCTCCTCGGTCGGCACTTCGGGCCAGAGATCACGCCAGATTTCGCGTGAGGTCTCCCCGTGCAGCTTGGCGACACCGTTGCGTCCGGTCGAGAAGCGCAGCGCCAGGGCAGGCATGCTAAAAACCGGACCCCAGCCGTGATCGTGACGGGCCAGTTCGTGAAATTCTCCCTGGCTAAGACCCAGGCTGCCCCAGAAGCCCCCAAAAAACTGGTTGATGAGATCGAACGAGAAGGTATCGTTTCCGGCTGCAACCGGCGTGTGAACGGTAAAGACCGTGCCCGCCGCAACAACCTCGCGGGCTTCGGCGAAGGGCAGGCCCGCCTCGACGAGTTCGCGGCAGCGCTCGAGCGGCATAAACGCGCTATGCCCCTCGTTCATGTGCCAGGCGGTCGGATTGATGCCGAGTGCCCGCAAAAGCCGCACGCCGCCGATCCCGAGTACGATCTCCTGCGCGATCCGGGTGCGCTGGTCGCCACCATAGAGGCGGTTCAGGAGCACGCGGTCTTCCGGGGCGTTTTCCGGCAGATCGGTATCGATGAGATAGACCGAAACCGTGCCTACCGCAAGGTGCCAGGCGCGCAGAAAGACCTCGCGGCCCTGCAGGTTGACGCTGACACGCACCTCCTGACCCGAGCCGTCCTGGGCAACAGTAAAAGGCATATCACTCGGGTCGAGTCGTTCGTAAAAGGCTTCCTGCTCCCCTGAGGCCGCGACACGCTGGTGAAAGTAACCCTCGGGAAACCAGAGACCGACGGCAACAAGGGGAACACCAAGGTCTGAAGAAGCCTTGGTGTGGTCACCTGCCAGCACCCCGAGCCCACCGGAATAGAGCGCCACAGCCTCATGCCAGCCGTACTCCATACAAAAGTAGGCATAGACGTCGCTTTTTTTGCCGCTCGAGTGCTCGCTGAACCAGGTCGTCTTACGCTTCAGATAGCTGTCGAATTTCTTGATGACAGCGTCGTAGAGCACCAGATACTCGGGATCGTTCGCGGCGCTCTCGAGCCGCTCCTGCGCGATATCGCGGAGCATAGCCTTGGGCGCGTGACCCGAGGCCTCCCAGAGGTCACGGTCGAGCCGCCGGAAAAGCCGCCGGGCGTCGGGCTGCCAGGTCCAGTAGAGGTTAAGGGCAATGTCGTTAAGACGGGCAATACGTTTGGGGACGTCGGGTAAGACAGAGATTTGACCAAGAATATTCACAGTTCTCCTCGAACACAGCCCGAAAGACCATGTAGGGGTACAGAGGTGTAGGGCGAGAAAGCCAAGCTGTACTCAAACCGAAATCTACCACTCGGGTAGGTGGGCTTGCACACCCTTTAGTGCTAGGACAGACAAAGCGGCGTATACGGAAGCTCTGAACACGCTTATCAGCCACGCGCCGTCCTCACATGTCAGCTTGCGCGCACCCTTATAGTCATAGATTATGAGGCATTTTCTACGACCGAGCCGAACACTCGTCACGCTCATGGCCCTGTTTGCAGCGGGCTCGAGCGCGCTACTCACCCGCGCCGATGCTCAGACCTTCGGTATTTCCCTAAGCGCACTCCCCGGACAAGGGGCAACCTTCGAGCCCGAAGTGCAACTGCGCGACCTCGAGCTTGGCAGCACCACGTTCGATCTGCGCCTCGCCAAGAGCCTGCCCGGGCCGCTGGAACTCGGTACTGTGGGACGTTTTCGCTCCTCGTTCGGCCCCCTTGGAACGGTCGCCGTGAGCGCCCAGGCCGACGTGGATCTCGCGGGCGGCTTCGATGTCGGCGTCGTCGGCTCGGGCGCACTCGCCTCGACCGGACTCGACGCCTCCCTGAGCGTCTTCAACCGCAATCCCGGAACTTTCTCGGCAGCGCGCGCCTACACCCCGGCGCGGCCCTTCTTTGCGCCCGCAACGCTCGGCAGCGGCGCGGGCGTTTACCTCTCCCTCGGCGCGACGCAGCGCCTGAGTCGCACCATCATCCTCGAGGCCACCCCCGCCCTGTCGTACCTGTCGGGCACGGGTTTTGGCGTCGGTATCGACACGCGCGTGCAGTTCCGTCGCCTGATCGATCAGGACAACATCGTGGCGCTGCTCTCCGGGCATAGCGGCCCCGGCTCCGAACGCGGCTTTATCGCGGGCGGCCTCGAGTATCAACTCAACCGGCGCGGTCTGCCCTCGCTGAGCGCGGCGGCGCTCCTCGGCCAGGGTGCAGGCGGGCTCAGGCCGGGGTTTATCGCCAACGCCTCAGGCGAACTCGGGCGCTTTTCCTACCGCGCCATTCTCGCCGCCGAAGCTTACCGCAACGACACACTGCCCTACCGGACCAGCCTCGCGCTCGGGACCGAACTCGGGTCTGGCGCGTTCGGACTCGAGCTTGGCGCGTCGCTCGCCAACCTCTACGGCATCGCCCCGCTCATGCTGCGGGCGAGCTACGGGATCAGGTTTTAAGGCAGGTAGCGGGTTCCAGACCTATTCGAAAGGCGTGAGGTCGTGTGTCTGAAGGTCTAGCTCGAAGATGCCGCGCTCCCGCAGGGCAAAAGTGAAGTCGATCTCGGTTGCGCCCCGCGTAAGCACCACCCGGTGAAGGCCCGGTTGCAAATTGGCCGCAAAGTTGCGCGGGCGCGGAATGTCGTTGAGGGTCACGGTGTAGCCCGCGAGCGGCTTCCAGTAGACCATGTTGGTATAGCTTGGCTCGAGCCCGATCTCGGGCACTCGTGACACGAAAAAGTTCCGCACCGTGACTGCCTGCGTTTCACTGGCAAACCCGGGACGGGACAGACGCAGCGTCCGCACACCCGGATCAGCGGCGACGGTCAGCGGCGTGCGTCCGACCCAGCGCCCATCCAGGTACACGTCGGCTTCGGGCAGACTGCTGACCTGGATGCTGCCCCCGCGAATCTCGGTCAGGTTATAGGCCAGAAACTCGATCTGGTCCATCTCGAGGGTCACCGTTTCGCTCTCGGGAATAAACCCGGGGCGGCGAATCTCGAGGTCGTAGGTGCCGGGCGCAAGCAGGATAAAGCGGTCTTGCCCCTCGGTGGTTCCGACCTCGACGCCGTTGAGGTAAATAGCCGCACCCCGTGGGCTACTGGTGATAAAAAGGCTCGCCGACCCCTTGGCGGGCGCACTGCCGGGGCGGATAAACGCGCCGATATTGCGCGTCAAGACAGCGACCGCCGCAGCGATGTCCGTGGGCTCGAGCGGCTGGCTGAAGAGATCCGAGGAACGGCGCGTGCGGGCGTCGGTTACGAGCAGGTTGACCGTGTAAGAGGTTTCCCGAAGGCCCGACTCGGTGGCGATGACTTCTCCGGCCACGCTGTAGCGCCCCCCGCCGAGCGTGGCAATAGCGGCGGCCACCTCGGGGTCGAGGTTGTCGACGAGGGGCGGCGCGGTCGTCACACCCGGCAAGACGGCGAGACCTGTGCGAAGCTCGAGCTGCTGCCAGAAAAGGTCCATGAACTGCGTCAGAAGCGCCCCAGGCACCTCGCCACGCGCCCGAAAACTCGGCACGATGACCTGCGCCTGAGCCGCGCCTAGCAGCGATACGAGCAGGAGGAAAAGCGAGAGGCGGTAGGCTGGACGCACATGCCAAGTATAGCCCCAGCCACTTCGAGCTGCATGTCAAGACGCCCCGGGTGGTAAAGTTGCGGCGTGCGGTACCTCCTGCTTAGCGACGTTCATGCTAACGCCGTCGCCCTCGAGGCGGTGCTTGGACACGCCCGGAGCAAGGCGTGGGAGCAGGTCATTTTTTTAGGTGACGCCGTGGGCTACTACAGCGAGCCCGAAGCCGTGATCCAGACGCTCCAGACGCTCCCCCTGCACACCGCCCTCGTCGGCAACCACGACGCGGTCCTGCTGCGCGGCGAAGCAGTAGCGTCGGGCCGCTCGCTCGTCAACGACATCCTCGCGCGTCAGCGCACCGAACTCGGCAACGGTGCCAAGGCGTTTCTGGCGCAGCTCAGCCCGGTTGCCCGCACGAAGGACTGGGAAGCCGTTCACAGCACGCTGGCGGGTACCTGGGACTACATCAACGCGCTCGAGCGGGCGCAGCTCGAGCGCCCCCGTCTGACGCGTGACCTGCTTTTTTTCGGGCATACCCACGTCGCTGTCGTGTACCTGTTCACCGAGGCTCCCGTGTCCGCGCCGGGCGGACCACAGATCCTCTCACGCAGCGTGCCCCTGACCCGAAGCCAGACGCTCTACCGCCTCCCGCCCCGAGCCCAGATCATGATCAACCCGGGCTCGGTCGGACAACCGCGTGACGGCGTCGCCCTCGCCGCCTACGCCGTCTACGACGAGGAGCGGCGGCTGCTCGAGCACTACCGTGTGCCCTTCGATATCCGCGCCGTGCAAAAAAAGCTCGAGCAGGCGGGCTACCCCGCCGAACTCGGGACACGGCTCGAGTGGGGCCGCTGATGCTGGCTGTTTCCCCTACGCTTTTCGGGCACGAGGCGGCGCGTGAAGTGCTGCGCGGCCTCACGAGCCACACCCTTCTTTTTGTCGGCCCGCCCCGCGTCGGGCGCAGGCAGGTCGCACGCTGGTACGCGCAGCGGCTCAACTGCCAAAATCCCGGCGTGGAACCGTGCGGGCAGTGCGAGAGCTGCCGCCTTTTCCTGGCCGGGGAGCACCCGGACTACCGAGAGATCGCGCCGGTACTCGAGACCCGTTCGGGCCGCCGCAGCCGCCGCCCGCTCCTGCGCATCGGCGACCTCGTGCGCCGCGAGGACGGGGCCGAAAACCCGCTCGGGCCGTGGCTCGAGGCTCGCCCGCGCTTTCACCGCCGGGTCGGTGTCATTGACGGAGCCGAGACGCTTAGTGAGGGCGCAGCCAACGCGTTTCTCAAGTTTCTCGAGGAGCCGCCCTCCTACGCGGTCATCATCCTTATCGCGCCGAGCGTAGCGAGTGTCTTGCCGACATTGGTGTCTCGCAGCGTGCCCATACGTTTCGGTGCTGTAGACGCACCCGTGGCCCTGCCGGAACCCCACCCGGCAGCACGCCTCGGGCGGGTGGGAGAGCTGCTGGAAGCTGCTGCACAGGCGGACGCCTTTAGCGCACAGCTCAACGTCGTCCATACGTACCTGCTGGCCTTGGAGAAGGGGCTCGAGGACGCGCTCGAGGGAGCCGACGCGCTCGAGAAAGCCTGGAGCGAGGACCACCCCTTCAGTATTCCCGACCTGCTGCGCGCCCGCTTCAGCGCCTACCCGCCACAGGTCTACGCCGACGCACTTGCCGCACTCGGGCGCTGCGAGGACGCGCTCGCCGCCTACGCCGCACCGGGCATCGCTGTGCAGGTCATGACGCTCGAGCTGCGCGCCCTCGGGCTCAGAGCTGGCTAAAGCAACACCAAAAACCCCGCAGCAGGGCGCGTGCGGGGTCTCAACAGAACAGTAGAGTCTAGGACGGGTCTTTGCCGCCAGGTTTCTTAGGCCGCTCGAGCAAGGTCGCCGGAACTTCCGCGTAGCCCCCCTCGTCGTAGGCGATATCGACCGAACCCTTCAAAGGATGTAGCTTGGTCACGCGCCCGCAGGCTCCAGTCTCGGTGTGGCAAGCTTTCGCGCCCTTTTTCGGCAACTCCTTGAGGAGCTCACGGTACATGTCGTGCTCGTACTGCAAGCAGCACATGAGCCGCCCACAGGGACCGCTGATCTTTTCAGGGTTGAGCGGTAGTTGCTGGTCACGGGCCATGCGGATCGACACGGCGCTAAAGCCCTGGAGCCAGGTCGAGGAGCAAGATCCCGTTCCACAGGCCCCGATCGTACCGATGATGCGGGCCTGATCGCGGGGACCGACGTTCTCGAACTCGAGCCGCGCCTCCGTAAAGGGCATGAGTTCCTGAGCCAAAAGGCGCAGTTGCACGGGCTGTTCACTCGAGTAGGTCACGAGGAGAAGGGTCTCATCGAGAGTGAATTCGAGGTGCACGATCTTGACGTTGAGCTGGCGTACCCGGGCACGCAGGAGCCACTTGAGTTCGTCGGCCCGGTCGCGCAGGCGCTCGTAGGTAGCGAGATCGTCGTCCTGAGCGACGCGGACAAAGTGCCCGCTGGCGCTCTCGACCTCGCGCACGCTGGTCCGCACGAGGCCCACCTCGAGCCCGCGCCGGGTCGAGGCTACACAGCGTGCGCCGGGTGCCGGTGCCTGGTCAGGCACCTCGAGGTAGTGAATCTTAGGCCCATTGTCGAACCGGACCCCGATGCAGTCGGGCATATCGCCTCCAGAAACGCTGCCAGGCAGCGGAAAGGGTTATAGCGGAGTGTCCTCCGTCTCGAGTATACGCACCCGCACCCGCTTGGGCGAGCCCAGGATGGTCCCCATGCTTGCACCCACCCTTGTGCCGTCAGTCAGCCGGAAGGGGGCCAAAGAGCAACGTGTCGCAGCGCAAGACCGGACCAAACGTGCGGCGGTGTGCCGCGCACGCACCGTGCGCGGCGAGGGCACGCAGATGAACGGGCGCGCCGTAGCCCTTATGGGCAGCAAAGCCGTAGTGCGGAAACTCCTGGTCGAGCGCAACCATCAGTGCGTCTCGGGTCGTCTTGGCGAGGATGCTCGCAGCCGCGACCTGAACGCTCGTCGCGTCGGCCCGGGGCGGGGGGAGCACCGGCCCCGCAAAGGCCAACTTCAGGTAGTCCGTGACAAGCGCGTCGGGCACCTGCGGGAGCGCCGCGAGCGCCCGCTGCGCCGCAAGGTGCGTGGCTCGCAGCACGTTCACGGTGTCGACCTCCTGCGCGCTCGCGGCTCCGACTGCCCATGCAAGCGCCACGCGCTTGACTTCGGCAGCCAGCTTTTCCCGCGCTCCAGGCGTCAGCTTTTTGGAATCATCGAATGGATAGGTGCCGTGCGGCAGGATGACCGCCGCAGCGACGACCGGCCCGGCCAGCGCCCCGCGCCCCGCCTCGTCGACACCGGCAATGCAGGGATATCCCTGCGCCCAGAGTGTCGCCTCGAGCCCCCATCCCGGCCCGGAAGAACCGCCAAGGCACCCTTCGCGCCGTCGCCCTTTCATACGCCCATTGTACGAGGCCGACATTCATGCCTGATCAATATTCAGGTCAGGAGCAGATCGCTTGCGTCCGATACGACCCCGACCTCGACCGGCAGCGTAAAGAGAAAGTTGCTCCCCTGCCCGATCTTCGATTCGACCCAGATCGTGCCGCCGTGCTTCTCGACCGCGAGCTTGCAGAAGGTCAAGCCCATGCCGGTATCGAAGCGGTCGTGAACCGTGTGCCGCGACTGCTCGAAGGCGTTAAAGATACGCTTCTGATCCTCGAGCGGAATGCCCTCGCCATCGTCGCGAACCGACAGCACGAAGTGGTCGTCTTCGCGCCACGCCCGAAAGTCGATATGCCCCCCCTGAAGCGTATGCTTGACAGCGTTGGCAAATAGATTGGCGAGCACGCGGCGCAGCAGATCGCTGTCCGCGTAGAGCCGCTCGGCCTCGGGGTGAACCAGCACCGAGACGTGCCGCTCGCGCAGCGACAGGTTCACGTCGCCCAGCGCGATACGCGACAGGTCGCTCAGGCTCTCGATCCAGACCGGGCGGTAGGGCATATGGCCCTCTTTCATGCGCCGAACGTCGAGGATATTGGCTGTCAGGTTGAGAAGGTGCTGCGCCTCGCCACGCGCGAGGCCTAGAAGCTCGCGCAGGCCGTAGATATCCGAAGACTGCTCGGTAATGTCTAGCGCATGCTCCAGAAGCCCCATGACGCTGGCCACCGGGCTCTTGAGGTCATGCACGAGCATGTGGGTCAGGTCGTCTTTGACCCGGTCGGCCTCTTGCTGCGAGGCTTCGGCCTCGCGCAACCGAGCGAGCACCGTGCGCAGTGAAATCGAGGCTTGCTCGCGCTCGAGGAGCTTTTTCAGGTACGCCGAGATGAGTGTCGGCGGCGTACTTTCACTCAAATACAGGTCGGCTCCCGAACCGAGCGCCGCCTCGTGTCGCCCGGGCTGCCCGTCACCCAGCACTACGATAGGGGTCTGGACGAGGTGCTTGCGACGGCGCAGCAGCGCGATAAGGTCAAGCTGCACAACCTCGGCAACGAGACTGTCGGCGAGCACGATAGCCAGCGGAGCCTGACTGCGGGTGTGATAGAGCAGGGTCTGCGCGGTCTCCAGGACTGTCACAGAAACGGCCAGCCCGGCGACGACAGCACTATGAGAGACGTGTTGGGTTGGGGGAGCTGCCCAGAGCAGTTGAGGGGCGGCCATGTCAGGTGACTATATCAACTCGTCCGCGCTGCGCCTTGGTAATGTGACAAATCTTATATAGGCGCTTCGGGGCTTGAACCTGAGAGCGCCTGTAGCGACGTGGTCGGGCTTCACAATCGCGGGGCCAACCTCTGTTAGCATAAAGTCGTGCAGAACATCACGTTTGCAGCGCCCTGGTTGCTTTTAGGGCTGCTCCTCTTGCCCTTTTTGCCGGGTCGGGCGCGCCGCGCGCTCTACGCCCTGCGCTTGGGAGCGCTGGCGCTCCTCATACTGGCCTTGGCGCAGCCTGCCCTGCGACTCCGGAGCGCCCCGCTCGACCTGCTTGTCGACGTTTCCGACAGCGTCGGCAGTGCTGCCGCTGAGGCCGTTTCGACGCTAACCTATCCTGCGCTGGCCTTCGCAGGGGACACGGCGCTGGTGTCTTCGGAAGCCCAGGACCCCCTCTCAGCCCAAGCGGGCAACACCGGGCAGACCGACATCGGCCGGGCGTTACAGGTCGGTGCAGCGCACGGGGCCGGGCGTCTGCTGCTGGTCAGCGACGGGGCCCAGTCGCAGGGCGACGCGCTGGCCTCGCTTCCGGATATCCCGGTCGACGTACTCTATGTGCCGAGTCGTGGCAACGTGCGCCTCGTAAGCCTTCTAGCTCCGACCCGGCTGGCCCCCGGGGCAACCGCTGAGGTCGTTGCGGTCGTCGAGAGCGACCGCGAGACCACCGTGACGCTGCGCCCAAGAGTTGCCGGGCAAACACTGCCCGCCATCACCCGGGAGGTCGGTGTGGGGCAAACACCCCTGCGCTTTAACGTCACCGCGAGCGCCGCGCAGGGCGGCGTCCTCGAGGTTGAGGCCGATCTCGAGCTCCCCTTCGCGCAGCCTCTCCAGGACGACGCCGCCCGCGCCGAGATCAACGTGAGCCAGGAAGATCCGGTGCTCGTCATCGGTGACCCGGCCATGGCGCGGCTTCTCGGCACCCAGGGCTTTGACGTCGTGCGTGGGAGCCCGGCGAGCATCACCGAACCGCTCCGCTACAGCGCCGTCATTCTGCGCGAGAGCGCCCGCGCCTTCACACCAGGGCAGCTCGAGCTGCTGCGCAGCTACGTCGAGGAGGGCGGCGGCCTGATGATGACCGGCGGGCCGCAGAGTTTCGGTCTCGGCTCGTGGTACCGCACCGCTACCGAAACCGTGCTGCCCGTCAGCACCGACGTACGCAGCAACGTGCGGATGCCACTCGTCGCGCTCGTCATCATCATGGACCGTTCCCAATCCATGAGTACCGGCAATCCGACCAAGCTCGAGCTGGCCAAAGAGGGGGCCATCGGCGTCGTGGACCTCGCCTACCGCCGCGATCTCATCGGTTTTCTGTCCTTTAGCGATAAGGCCGACTGGGTGTTTCGCCCACGGGCCGCGACCGAGCAAGGCAAGCGCGAGATGCTCCAAGCTATCCTGAACGTACAGGCAGGCGGCGGCACGATCTTGTTGCCCGCCTACAACGCCGCACTCAAGGCTCTAAAGGCAACACCTGCCACCATTAAACACATCATTCTCCTGACCGACGGGCAGCTCTCGGACGGGACCAACCAAGCGCCCGGCATCACTACCGATCTTGGAGCGCTCGCGGGCACGGCGCGCAGCCAAGGCATCACGACCTCGAGCATTGCTATCGGACAGGAAGCCGACGTGACGCGGCTCGCGGAGATCGCCCAGGCCGGGGGCGGGCGCTTCTATGAGGCGTTCGACGTTACGACGCTGCCCCGCATCTTCACCAACGAGGCGCTCCGGGCCACGCGCTCGCTGCTGCGTAACGGCCCCCTACCCGTGCGTGTTCGCGGCAACAGCCTGACCGAGACCGGGATAAGCCCACCCCGGGTAAGGGCCTATATCGCCAGCACCCTCAAAGACGGCAGCGAAACCATCTTCGAGGGCCGCGAGGGTGAACCCATCCTCGCGGTGAGCCGCCAGGGGCTCGGGCACAGCGCGGCGCTGACGACCGACCTCAACAGCTTTGCAGGAGATTTCGGGCAGTGGCCCGGGCTACCCGGCGTGCTCGGCACCGTGACCCGCTGGTTGCAAGCCAGGCCCGATACCTATCAAGTCACCGCGACGCCTGAAGGCGACAGGCTACGCGTCGTCCTCGACGCGGTCGCCGGGGGCGAATTCATCAACGGCGAGAGTCTCACCGCGCGCTTCGGTGGGCAGGAAACGCGGCTCGAGCAGGTCGGACCAGGACGCTATGAGGCCTTTGTCGACGCACCTGTAAGTGCTGCGTCAGGCAACACGCTGAGCGTGTCGCGGCGCGGCGAGGTCGTCGCCCGCACAGCAGTGAACGCCGCCGACAGCGAGTTCGACACGGCGGGCGGTCAGGTGCTCCTGCAGGAGATCGCCAACCGCACGGGTGGTCAGATTATCGAGAACGTGGCGAGCTATAGGCCCGTCATCGGTTTGCAGCGGCAGGACGTGTGGATGTGGCCCGCGCTTGCGGGGCTCGCGCTGTTCGTGCTCGAGCTGGGCGTCCGGCGCTTCGGGCGAGCGGGGGTCTAACCGCTCGCCCACTCCCTTCGAGACAGACAGAGACAATCTTCAGCCACCCACACACCGTTCTTTTGAAAGCCCTCCGGCACGTGCCGGACAAAGCGCATCCCGATTTTTTCCAGCACCCGGCGACTGCTGCGGTTCCAGAGTGCGTGGCAAGCCCCGATAGCCTCGGCCTCCAGATCTGTGAATCCAAACTCGAGCACCCGCGCGGCAGCCTCGGTCATGTAGCCCTGTCCCTGCTGGGTCGGATGGGTCCAGAAGCCGATGTCCCACACACCCGCTCTGTCCGCCTGCCGGATGCTGATGCGTCCCAGAAAAGCCTCGCTTAATGTCTCGAGCGTGAAAGAATAGGCCGTCCCTGCAACCCAGGAGGCGCGGCTGGTCACGAGAGGCCCGTGAAGCGCCTCCAGGTTCGGCGGCGGCTCCCAGAGCATCCCGTCATTGAAACCGGGGTAACGGCTCGCCGAAAATATATGGGGAAAGTCGGCCTCGCTCGGGGCGCGCAGACGGCAGCGCCGCGTTGCGAGCACCGTATCTAGGGGGATGCTGTCGCTCATAGGGCGAACCCTACCGGGTCGGCTCGAGGCTGTCAACACAAGGCTCAGGGAGCGCCCCGTATACTGCCGAATGGACTTTGCTAACCTGCGTGCGTTAGTCGCCGCCCTAGACTCGAGCGAGCGGGCGGAGGGCTGGGACACCCACCGCGTCGGCGGTGGAGCCAACGGGCTCCTCTATTTCGGCCGTCGTGAAGATCTCGAGGTTGCCGTCAAGTTCTACGCTGTCGATGCCTACGACCGGGCCGCACGCGAGTACGATGCGCTCAGGGTGCTTGAGGAGGCTGACCCGGCACTCGCCCCACGGCCTCTCCTCTATGAACCCGTGGGTTTCAGCCACCCCGTGGTGGTGCAGAGCTGGCTTACAGGCGTGGTATCGGCTGCACCGCCCCAGAACGACGCGGACTGGACGAGGCTGCTAGAGCACTACGTCGCCCTCGCCCGCATCCGCCCGGACGCAACGCCGATACAGCTCCGGCGGACGGTCCTGAACGCCAGTTCGTTTGGTGAGGCTAAGGCGCTCGTCCGAATCCAAACCGAGCGGCTACCTGAAACCGGCTACCGTG
>JBMDWS010000495.1:0-1920 GCA_048594695.1 Truepera sp.
CTTCTGGAAGGCCGAGGACTACCACCAGGATTACCTCGTCAAGAACCCGTGGGGCTATACCTGCCACCGCATCTACTTCGACAGTTACCTCAAAGACGAGGCGCAGGCAAAGCCCGCCTAGATTTTTCATGCTGGGTCCAATTCAGGGCCGGGTGAACCAGGAGTTCCTGGTTACCGGGTCCTTTATACTTGGGCCGTGCGCCTTCGACACGCTTTCCTGTTGCTGCTGCTCGCGCTTCCCTGCGCCCACGCCACGCAGGAAGTCCTCAGTGAACGGGTCACTGTACTTTTCGAGAAACCGTCCGAACGCGCCTACGCCGAGCGCGTCGCGGGTGCCGCCGAGCAGGCGCTCGACAGACTGATCCCCTTATTCGGCTTCGAGCCGCCGCCCATTACCCTGAGGCTCGAGGACACCACCGACCTCTACAACGCTGCCGCTTCACCGCTGCCGCGCCGGGGCGTCAGTTTGCGGCAGCTATTCCCGAGTGAAGTCGCGCTTTCCTACGGTGCAGAGGATGATCTCGAGCTTTTACTCATCCACGAGCTGACCCACATCATGCAGTTTTCCTATCTGGGCGGGCGCGGCGACGGCCTGCGGCTTGGGCTCGTTGGGGAAGGGGTGGCGAACGTACCGCCCGCCTGGCTCATCGAAGGGCTCGCGGTCTGGACCGAGTCGGAATTTTCAAGCGGCGGGCGACGGGACGACGCCCTGACCCGTGGGCTGCTGGCGAGTGTGGCGCTTAAAGGAACCTGGCCCAGCCTCGCCGACGCGAGCCTGACGACCTATAACGGGTGGCCCGGCGGCATGACCGAATATCTCTTTGGGGTTGGGTTTACGAGCTACCTTATCGACGCGCACGGTTTTGGCGCTGTGCTGGACGCCCTGGCTCAGCACAACTCGGCGGGTTTGCTGAGGCCGTTTGCGGCGTCGTGGGAGCGGGCTGTGGGGACAGATCTAGAGGCAGAGTGGCAAACGTGGCAGGCGCAGGTCAAAACTGAGGCAAGGGTTAGGGTGCGCGACCTGCGCCGGGTGGAACGACAGGGACGTGCCGTAACCTCGAGCGGCTGGTACACCCGCGCGCCCGCCCTCAGCCCGGACGGGCGGCTCCTGGCCTGGGCGAGTGGGCCGGGTGCGATCATGCTCGCCGACGTTCGGGGTGGTGAGCTGCGGGCACGGCGGGTGCTGCTGGACGACCGTGCCCCCGAGACGCTCGAGTGGCTTGGACCGCATACGCTGCTCTACGCGCGCCCCGTGCCGCGTCCGGGGCACACCTTCAGTGAAGTCTTTACCCTCGATACCCGGACGGGCCAGGAAACGCGGCTGACCGAAGGGGCGAGAGCGCTGCGCCCGGTCCCGCTGCCGGGCGGCTGCCTGCTCTACCTGAGCGACAACGGCACCCGCTCGAGCCTCATGCAGTTCTGCCCGTCTGAGGGCGCAGCGATGCTGCGCTACCGCACCGCGCCAGGGACCCACATCGTTGGTTTTGCAGCGAGTCGGGGCGGGCGCGTGGCCCTCAGCGTATGGCGGCGCGGGTTCGTCGATCTGGCGGTGCTGGAGGGCAATCGGCTCCGTATGCTCACCCAGGACCGAGCGCAGGACCTCGAGCCGAGCTGGCAGGGGGAAACGGCGCTGCTCTTTCGCTCGGACCGGGGCGGCGCGAACGCGTTCGACGTCTACCGCGTGGCGCTGGACGCGCCGCAGAGCGTCACGCGCCTGAGCGCGACGCTGGGCGGTGCCTTCACGCCAGAGGCCGGGCGTGGCGGGGTCTGGTTCGCTGTTCTCGGTGGACAGGGATACGATCTCGCGTGGGTTCCGGACGGGACCGTGGACGCGCTGCCGCTCGTTCGGCAGTCGCTCCCAGCCCTCCAGGCGCCATCACCCGCTCTGAGCGTGCGCCCCTACACGCCACTGCCGAGCCT
>JBMDWS010000496.1:0-1728 GCA_048594695.1 Truepera sp.
ATATCGTCGCCCAAGATCTGGCACGGTGCCTCGAGAAACTGCTCGCTCAGCATGGCCCTCAGCCACGTTGCCGAATACTGCTGCACGTTGTGGGTGTGCAGAATCACGTCGTCCTTGGCCCGGATGCGCGTCATTTCCGGACCCGCCCACGTCGCGTCGATGGCCTCGCCCGAAGCCAGCAGCTGCGCCACGATGAGGTCGAAGTCGGTCTCGAGCGCCGCTACCTCGGCGGGCGTAAAGACCCCATTGGCGTGGTAGTAACCCTTTTCTGCAAAAAACGTGCCGATATCTTTGCTCATAACCGACGTCACGGCCTCCTCACGACGAAAAAGAGTTGCTCGCCCATTCCTGTGAGCTGGACTCTAGTATAGGTTTGCTGCACGTCAGGGGAAGCCAGCCGACGCGATGCTTCAACTAGGCACTGAAGCCCTCGAGGGATAGCTCGAAACCAAGTCTTGACCACGTTTTACCCATCAAAGTTTTACCCATCAAATATCTCTACAGCAACGCGAACTCATAAACATAGGCTTTATCTTCCTTGCGACTGACCCAGATACCCGTAGGCGGAAGGTCACCCTGTTCGGAGATCGGCACGTCCCAGGGCCGAGCGGTGACCGTCCCCGCTGCGTCGCAGCCGACCCAGCCGAGCGCTGCCGACCACTGCACCCACAGGTCCAGGTCGTCGCGTTTCCAAGCCAGATGCCCGTGACGGGGGCCCACGAGGGTGTAAGCATAGACCAGCCCGTCGAGACGACGTCTGAATTCGGCTCTCGGGGGTGGGCTATCAGGGAGCACAGTTTTCAGGTCGCAATGGGCGCGAACGCTTCCCCAGCAACATGCTCGAGCGCGCCCGCAACCCGCAGGAGGCGAGCGTCCTCCAACGCTGGAGCCAGCAGCTGTACCCCGCACGGCAACCCCGCCTCGGCGGTGCCTGCCGGAACGCTGATAGCAGGAAGCCCCGCGAGGTTGGCAAGCACCGTGTCCACGTCGCCGAGGTACATGGCGAGCGGATCGGCGAGGTTTTCTTCGAGGCCAAAAGCCACGTTGGGTACCGTTGGTGTGAGGAGCAGGTCAAAGCCTTCGAAGGCGCGGGCCATATCCTCGGCAATCAGACGGCGGACCTTGAGGGCCTTACCGTAGTAGGCGTCGTAGTAGCCCGCCGAGAGCGCGTAGGTGCCGCTCAGGATGCGGCGGCGCACCTCTGGGCCGAAGGTTTCACCCCGCGAACGCATCATCACCTCGGCCTGACCCAGCCGGTTCTCCCCGCTGCGGTGGCTGTAGACCATCCCGTCGAAACGCGCCAGATTCGACGACGCTTCCGCCGGGGCGACGATGTAGTAGGCCGCGGTCCCGTAGGGCGCGTGCGGCAGCGACACCTCACCGATTTCGGCTCCGAGGTCGCGGAGCGCCGTTTCGGTCCGTGCCAGCGCTTCCCTGACGCCGTCGCTGTTACCTTCACCACAAAGCTCCATAATCTTGCCGATACGGAGACCGGACAGGTGCCCGCTCGACGGCGCCCCTAACCGGGGCGCTTCGTTCAGGCTCGTCGCGTCGCAGGGGTCGTGACCGAGCATCGCCGTGAGGGCAAGCTCGAGGTCGCCCGTGTACCGCGCCAGTACGCCAACCTGATCGAGCGAGGAGGCAAAAGCGATCACGCCGTAGCGCGAGAGCGCCCCGTAGGTCGGTTTGAAGCCGAGGATGCCCGTAAACGAGGCAGGCTGCCGCACC
>JBMDWS010000497.1:0-5090 GCA_048594695.1 Truepera sp.
CCTACTTAAAAGGCGGCTTTGCCAAACATCCTGAAGTCGTTGCTCTAGCCAAAACCATCGTGCGCGTGCAAGGCCGTGAGATCGGGCAGATGCAGGGTTGGCTCGAGGCCTGGTATGGCAGTAAGGATCGAGGCGGTAAGCAAATGGGCTCAGGTATGCACTAGGTACGCCCGGGTCAGGCGTCCAGGTAGAGCGCCTTGCGCGTGACCGTTTCCGCTACCAGCCGCCCGCGCAGCACGACGAAGCGTTTGGGTGGCTGAAACTGAAGCGCTTCGCGCCAGCACGGAGCTTCCAAGACGACGAGGTTGGCCTGGCAACTGACCGACAGGCCGTAATTCGTCAGGCCGAGAGCGGCGGCGGGCGTGTGGCTGACCATCGGCAAAACCTTATCCGGGTCGTCGCCCCAGGCAAAAGGCGCGGTGTGAGCCATGAACGCGGCGACCTCGAGCATGTCGTTTTTACCGAACGGGTAGTACCAGTTGTCGATGTCGTCCTGGGCGCAGGCCACCGGGACGCCCGCGCGCAGCAGCTCACTAATGCGGGTAACGCCTCGAGGCCTCGGCTCCTGCTCGGCCTCGGAGGTGACAAGCGAAACGTGCGTGTTGGAAAAAACCGTCAGACCCGCCTGCGCCACGAGGTCGATGACGGAGGCGGCGTAGTCGTCGGGGTAGAAGGCGAGGGCGGCACACTGGGTCACGGCGACGCGGCCGCTAAAGTTTCGCGCCAGTTTGATGCGGGCGATGTCTTCCAGGGTCCTCGAGCCCGGGTCGAGCGTGTCGTCGCAGACGAAGTGCAGCGGTTTGCCCGTCTCTTCGGCCAGATCGAAGCAGGTTTCGCTGTGGGCTCGCCGCGCTTCGGGGTCGGGTTCGGTCCAGGGGATGCCCGCGACCACATCGGCTCCCTGCCGGAGCGCGTCGCGGAGCAGAGCGACACTGCGCGGGGTGCGCAGGCCCTCTTGCGGAAACGCGGCGATCTGGATACTCAGCAGGTGGGCGTAGCGCGCCTTGACCCGGAGCAGGCCGTAGAGCGCTGTGAGACCGCTCTCCTCATCCACATCGGCAAACAGGCGAATCGCGCAGGTGCCGTTCTGGAGTGCGAGCTGCACGGCCTCTTCGACCCGTCCCGCCACGTCTTCCGGAGTGTAGAGGCGCTTGACCCGTTTGGCGGCCTCGAAGCGGGGGAGGGCCTGTTCTGCCGGGCTGAGGGTAGCCAGACCCCGCCGCCAGAACGCCTTGCAGGCGTGAAGCTGCCCGTTGACGAAGGCGGGCAGCGTGAGAAGCCCCCCGGCGTCGAGTTCCCGTTTGGCCCGCTCGGTTAACTCGGGTTCCAGCGCCACGATGACGCCATCTTCCACACCGATATCGACGAGGGTGCCACTCGTCAAGCGGGCGCGGCGCAGGATCAGATCCACGCAGCAGGTGCCTTGGTCTCGTCCTTGATTTCTCCGGTGATCGGGTCGCCCAGTTTGCCCGGATTGAGGAGCCCGGTCGGGTTCCAGGCAGCCTTGGCCTCGACCACAAGCTTGCCGTTCCAGCGCGGGTCGTGATCGAGCCGCCAGGTGTGAGGGTCGGCGATGGCGACGCCCAGGGCCTCGCAGGTGTCGATGATCTCGTAGAGGCGCGCTTTATGCTCATAGTAGACGAGGGGCAAGGCCGAGAGCGACAACTGCCCGCCGGAGAGGATGTACTCGAGGTGCAGCGGCATCTCGTCGCCGTAGCGCGTGTTCAGCTCGGCGATCTGCTCGAGGGCCGCGTCCGGGTCGGCGTTAAAGTTGGCCTGCAGGTAGGTGTAGCGCGGGTCGGCGCGCATGGCCCAGAGCGTCGTGTGGTTCCAGGTCAAGCTCGAGAGTGCGAAGCGGTCGCGCTGATAGCGGGCGGCCGGACGTTGCCAGTCGAGGGTGCCGCCGAAGCGTTCGGCGAGGGTGGCGGCAGCCGGGGTCTGACCTTCGCCCAGCTCGAGGAGTACCGCAGCGCGGCCCTCCTGCACGCCGCCGTCCTGCACCAGCGGTTTGAAAAAGCTCGGGATGGGCCAGGCGTTCAGCGACACGAGGCGTTTGTCGAAGGTGGCGTCGGTGGCGAGCGCGTGACCGAAGCGCACGGCCTCGGCGAGCGTCGGGAATGACAGGACGCTCTCCTCCCAGGCGTGCGCCTTCGCGAGCGCCAGCGTCAGTTCCGTGACGACCCCGGTCACGCCGTAGGCGTGGATCACGCGTTGCGCCTCCCGTTCGTCGAGGGTGATGAGGCGCGGCTCGGCCTCGGCGGTGAGCAGCTTGACACCCCGCACCGCACCATCGAACAGGGTGCCGTTGCGAATGGAGCCGACGCCGCCAAAGCCGCCCCCGACGAAGCCGCCGACCGTGGCGGTCGCCCAGGTGCTTGGGTAGCAGCGCAGCTCGAGCCCGTGCTCTCTCCCTTGACGCTCGAGCGTTCCGAGCAGCACACCCGGTTCGACCGTGGCGCTGCCCGCTTCGGGGTTGATCTCGAGGATACGCGTAAGGCGCCGCGTGAGGATCTGGATGCCGCCCAGGAGCGGCACCGATTGCCCGTAGTTGCCCGTCCCGGCACCCCGGACGGTAAAGGGAACACCCTCCCGCACCGCGTAGGCGATAATCTCGCGCAGCTCGTCCGCGTCACCCGGTACGACGACGATGTCGGCGACCTTGTCCCCGATCGCCTCGACGAGGACGGGGGAAAAAGTGAGCGCGTCGGTCGAAAAGACCTTGCGCACCTTGAGGTCGGTGTAGATGTTTTTCTCCCCGACGATGGCGCTGAGGGCCTCTATCATGCTGTCTCCCTTGCTATGCCGTGCACTAATGAGCCGTGTACTAGCGTGCCGCGCTTGAACACCGCGTAGCGGCCCGGCATCTCGGCGAGGCACGCCGCCGGGTCGGTACTCTCCAGAATCACGAGGTCGGCCTCGTCACCCGGTGCGAAGTGGCTCGTGCGCCCGAGCATCGTCGCGGGGTTTGTCGTCACGAGGTCCCAGACTGTGTCCCGCTCGCTGCGCCCGGTCAGATGCGCCGCGTGGGCGCTCAGGTTGGCGAGCCAGACGAGGTCGTAGTTGCCGAGCGGGTTGAAGGGGTCGCGGACGTTGTCCGAAGCCGCCGCGACCCGCACGCCCGCCCCCAGGAGCGCCTTGACCCGGGTGAGGCCGCGCCAGACGCGTTCGCGGTCGGCTCGCCCCTGCAACACGAGGTTCACGGCGGGCAGCGTGATGACGTTGAGTTCTGCCGCCGCGACCTTGTCGATGATGCGCTCGGCGTCCTCATGGGGCATTGCGCCCAGCGACACGCAGTGACCCGCTGTGACGAGGCCCTGCAAGCCGCGCGCCGTGGTTTCGTCCGCCAGCACCTCGAGCGTCCGCATGGTCACGTCGTCGGTCTCGTCGATATGCAGGTCGATGGGTTTGCCTGCCGCTTCGGCGATGTCGAGGGCGGTGCGCACTGCCTGAGCCGGGTCGGGGCAGAGGGCCGGGGCACCGCCGACGAAGTCCGCGCCCGCTGAGAGCGCCGCACGCATGAGGTCGTCCCCGGCCCGGTCCACACCCGGTCGCCCGAGCGCCACGATCTGCAGGTCCACGATGTTCGCGACGCGCCCGCGCAGCTCTAGGAGCGCCTCGAGAGCGCGCAAACCCAGCGCTTTATCGATGTCGACGTGTGTGCGGAGTGCGGTGGTGCCGTGCCGGGAGGCGAGCCTCACCGCTGCCTCGGCGCGAGTCAGGTAGTCCTCGAGGGAGCGTGTGGCCTTGACCGCCTGCCAGCGGGTGATGGCTTCTTGCAGGGTGCCGCTCTCGTTTTCCAGACCGTCACTGCCCAAACTCAGCGTCTTGTCGAGGTGAACGTGGGCGTCGACCAGACCCGGCAAAATTACCCGTCCCTCGAGGTCCCACTGAGCTGCACCCGTAAGGCTCTCCGGCGCGACGATCCGGCCTCCGCTGATGCCTACGTCGCAGCGTTCGCCGCTCAGGCGCGTGGCGTTTTGGAGGATCAAAGGTTCAGCTGCCATGGGCCACCTCGAACGAGGCGATCTCCTGAACGAGCGCCGCGAGGGTTTTGCCAGCCTGCGCCAAGTAGCGTGCGCCCGCTTTGGGGGTTGCTGCCGACGGGTCGCCGAAGTGCCCCTGCGGGCTCCAGTCGCGGGTCAGCCAGCCCACCTGCGGCGGGCTCGTCAGGTTGAGCGTTTGGGACGTAAAGGCCGGGTAGTGCGCCTGGGCGCGTTCCGGCTTGGCGAGGTCCGGGTGGGTCGCCATGATAAGAGCCGTTTCGACGGTGCCCGCGTGGATGCCGAAGCGAGCCTCGAGCGCAGGCAGCGCCTCTCGGTCGGCGCTTGAGAGGGGCGAAGGCGAGGCAAGAAAGCACAGCAGCCCGAACGTATCGCGCAGGTCGCGGCAGGCCATCTCTAAAAGTGCCTTGTTGCCGCCGTGTGCATTCAGGAACAGGAGCCGCCGAAAGCCCATCTCGGCGACGCTCCGCCCGACGTCCGTGACGACCTGCAGCAGCGTTTCGGCCCGCAGGGCCAGCGTGCCCGCGTAGCCCCGGTGCTCGTTGCTCTTGGTGATCGGCAGCGTCGGCAGCGCCCAGGCCGGAACGTCCTCCAGCAGCACTCGGAAAAGCTCCGAGATGCAGGCGTCGGCGATCAGCGTGTCGGTTGCCAGCGGCAGGTGCGGCCCGTGCTGTTCGGTTGCGCCGAGCGGCAGGATGACGACGCCGGGGTCTTTGGCGAGGCTATCGACCTCGAGCCAGGTCATATGGGCTAAATAACGTTCCATAGCACGCAGCCTAAAGGAGGTGAAGCGCCATGAGTGAGACCAGAAAGGCGGTGAACAGGCTACGGTGCGTCGCGGCGACGCTGTAGGAGCCTTCGCCTTCGACGAAGTAGGCGATAAAGAACTCGTCGGCCAGGATAAATGCGCCCCAGAGTGCCAGCGACACCACGAAAGCCGTATCGACGAGTGCGGGAGCGTTGCCGGAGAGCCAAGCCGCCCAGAGCAGCCCCGAGGCCAGCGCTTCCCAGAGGATGACGCCGGCAAACATCACCGCGTTGACCCAGGCCGGGGTCGCGTAGAGCTTTGTCGTGACCTGCAAGAAGGCG
>JBMDWS010000498.1:0-2476 GCA_048594695.1 Truepera sp.
CGTACAGACGCGGGCAAGGAAGCACGGGCCTGATCCATCAGTCCCGTGAGCGGCTTCGTTTGAAAAACACACCATCGAGTGCCAGCGCACCAGGACCTGTCAGAAGGAGTGCGAGGGACGCACCGAGCAGCGTGAGAACGAACTCGTAGCCCCCGTTCGAGGCGTAGAACCCATTGGGAAAGTGAACGAGGACGATGGCCCCCAGCATGTTGCCCGCAAGCAGACCAGCCACGAGCGGGGTCAGTAAGCCCAGGATGAGCAGGATGCCGCCCCCGAACTCGAGGTAAGCGATAAAGGGCGCAGTGATCTGCGGCAAAGGCGCACCGATCTGGGAGAAAAACTGGGCCACACCCGGGACGGTCTGCTCGAAGACCTTCTGTGCGCCGTGAACGACGAAGACGATACCAACCACCACGCGCAGAATCAGCAGACCGTATTTGATGCGAGCAGGCGTGACTGGAGCGACGAAAACAGCTTGAGACATTAAAAACTCCTTTGGATTAGGGCTAACTTTGCTGAACAGCGCCTAGCAGCGCCAGCAACGCACCGAGGCGTTCCGGGCCGAGGTGGCCGAACTGTTTCTGGTGCAAGATAGTCATCGGCGTGTCTAGGGCAGCCAGCAGAGCGAGCCCTTTTTCGGTGATCGAGGTCGTGACGACGCGGCGGTCCGCGCCTTGCCGTTCGCGCACGACAAGCCCTTGCAGGGCCATGCGGTCGAGCAGGCGGGTCAGGTCCGGCGCATAAGCGAGAAGCCGCTCGCCGATCTGCGCGGCACCCAGACCTGCTCTCCCCTCCCGGACGGCCCCGCGCAGGATGCGCAGGATGTTGAACTGCGGCGCGCTGAGTCCGTAGGGCTTCAGCAACTCGGCAGTCTCGTGTTGCAGCCTGAGCGCCAAGCCTTGCAGCGCCAGGTAAACCTCGTGCTCGAGGCTGGCGAATGGGGCGGGTGGTTCAGTGTGGACGAGTGACGTAAACAGTCGCCTCCTTCCATAAAATTTGTTTTAACATTAATTGTTTTAACGAGCATTGTCAAACAGGGCATGATACATTTCGGTTAGTTAGTCGACTCTGAAGGAGCTTTATGCGGCGCTATAGGGTGCTGTTCATCATGCTTTGCTGCCTCACGTGGAGCGTGGCTCAGGCTCGCAGTGGCTACGTGGGCTTTGGGGTGTCCTATGCGACCTACACGGGCGTCGTCCCCAACTACCCCCTGCCCAGCCTCCAGGTCGGCACGGAGCTCGGGGACGGCCTCGAGCTGCGCGGGACGCTCGAGTCGCTCCTCATCGTCAGCAATATCGGTCTCGATATGCTGTACCGGATCGACCTCGAGTCGGACAGCGCGTGGCTCTACACGGGCGGGGGCGGAAATATGCGCCTTTACGGTCCCTATCCCAACGGTTTCGACCTTCGGGGCGTTTTAGGTGGCGAGTTTCCGCTCGAGTCCGATGGGCTACCCTACAGCCTGTTCGCCGAGGTGCGCCTCTACCTGCGGGGTCTCCTTTTCGGCTTTCCTACTTTGGAAGGTCGTGCGGGGATCAACATCCCCTTCTAGTCGGACCCTTGACAGGCACCGGGCAAGCTTTTTGCTACACTGCTTTGTTATGCCGATGACCCTGCCCCCACCCCAGGACACCCTCTACCCCGCCACGATTTCGGCGGTCGCCGAAGGCTCCCCGGCCTACGACGCGGGCGTGCGGGCGGGCTGGGAGCTTTTGCGGGTCAATGGCGAAGCCATCACCGACGTGCTGGCCTACCGCCGCGAACTAGAACGCGGCGAGGTGACTCTCGAGGTGCGCGAGCCGCTCACGGGCGAGACCCTGCACTTTGGGGCGTCGTGGGACGACCCGGGCCTTGAATTCAGCGAAGTCATTTTCGACGGCCTCAAGCTCTGCGCCAACAAGTGTGAGTTCTGTTACGTCCATCAGATGCCCAAGGGCTTTCGCAAGAGCCTCTACATCATGGACGACGACTTTCGCACCAGTTTTCTCTACGGCTCGTTCGTGACCCTGACCAACCTCTCGGAAGGCGACATCAGCCGCATCCTGAACGAAAACCTGAGCCCGCTCTACGTGTCGGTCCATACCGCCAACGAGGACCTGCGCCGCGACATGATGAAGTGGTGGCGCCTCAAGGTCAAGGACCCGCAGGCCACCAGGATTCGCGGGATGCTGGAGCGCCTCGCGCCCATCGACCTCTATACCCAGATGGTGCTCCTGCCGGGGCGCAACGACGGTGTGCATCTCGAGGAAACCCTCGCCCACCTTGCCACCTACGACAACATCCAGGCTGTCGCCTGCGTGCCGGTCGGCCTGACCGATCACCGCCGCAACCTGCCCGACCTCCGGACCTACACTCCCGAAGAGGCCCGCGACGTGCTGCGGCGCGTTCACGCCTTCCAGAAGCGGATGCTGCAGGAGCGCGGGACGCGCTTTATCTTCGCGTCCGACGAGTTCTACCTGCTCGCGGGCGAACCGCT
>JBMDWS010000499.1:0-1521 GCA_048594695.1 Truepera sp.
GGGCTCGAGCTGACCCTCTCGGCGCACGACCTGACCCTGACGCTGTCTCGTGACGACCTGACCGAAGCCTTCGAATCCCCCTTGCGCGACGCGCTCGGAGGCTGATCCTGTGCCCAAAACCCTGTACCTGTGAGCTTGTGATGGTGACGCTATGACCGACCCCGACCTGCGCGACATCCTGCACGACGATGGCCTCTCCGACGACTTCGACAAGCCGCACGAGGAGTGCGGGGTCTTCGCGATCTATCAGCCCGAACCCACCGACATCGCCCGTCTCTGCAACCTAGGTATCTTCGCCCTGCAACACCGGGGGCAGGAGTCGTGCGGCATCGCGGTATCGGACGGCCACGAACTCGTGATCGAGAAGGATATGGGCCTTGTCGCCGAGGTCTTTACGGAGCGGCGCCTCGACAAGCTCACGCTGCCCGGTGCGCGGGTCGGCATCGGGCACACGCGCTACGCCACCACCGGCGCGTCGCTACGTTTTAATGCCCAGCCCCTCACCGTGCGCTCGAATAAGGGTATCCTCGCGCTCGCCCACAACGGCAATTTCACCAACGCTAAGGCGATGCGGCAGGAGATGCTCGACGAGGGCGCGGTCTTCAACACCACCAACGATACCGAGGTGATGATCAACCTCATCGCCCGCTACAGCCGCCTGTCCCTGGAGGACGCCACCGCGCAGGTTATGGACGAGCTCGAGGGTGGTTTCGCGGTCGTCATCATGGACCGCCACAAGATTCTAGGCCTGCGCGACCGCCACGGCGTGCGTCCGCTCATCATCGGGGAGCTGAACGGCGGCTACGTCTTCGCGTCGGAACCGTCGGCGCTGCACGTCATCGGCGCGACGTTTCTCCGCGACGTGCGCCCAGGCGAACTCGTCGTCGCCGACGAAAACGGACTGCACTCGAGGCAAGTCCTGGCTCCGACTCCCACGCCGTGCGCCTTCGAGTGGATCTACTTCGCTCGAGGCGACTCTACGCTCGACGGCATTGACGTTCACGCCTCTCGCCTCCGTATGGGCGAGGTTCTCGCCGAAGAAGCGCCGGTCGAAGCCGACCTCGTGGTCGGCGTGCCTGAATCCGGCCTGACGGCAGCTGTCGGTTATGCTCGCGCTTCGGGCATCCCCTACGACATCGGTCTCTACAAATCGCCCTACGCGGGCCGCACTTTCATCAATCCGACGCACGACCTGCGCACGCTCAAGGTGCTTCTCAAGCTCGCCCCAACAGGTTCGGTGCGGGGCAAGCGCATCGTCCTGATCGACGACTCCATCGTGCGCGGCACGACCTCCGGGCATATCGTGCAACTCCTGCGCAATGCCGGAGCGACCGAGGTGCACTTCCGCGTGTCCTCGCCGCCGATTCGCTACCCCTGTTACTACGGAATCGACACGGCGGCCCGCAAGGAACTTGCCGCTGCGACTATGACGCTCGAGCAGATTCGGGAGCGGATCGGCGCGGATTCTCTCGCTTACATTTCCGAACGGGGTCTGGCCCGTGCTATCGGCCTCTCGACGAC
>JBMDWS010000005.1:0-4726 GCA_048594695.1 Truepera sp.
TAAGATCGGCGACTGCGACCTCCTCGGTGCGGGTCCCGACAAATTTGTGCGCTGTCGAGGGCACCAGCGCCGCGAGATTCTCGAGCGCCCGGCTCGCCCCCTGGACCGAGGCCATCTCGAGCCAGTGACCGAGAAGCATGATCAGAATGAGCGTCGCCAGTTCCCAGTAGAGCGGGCTGCCGCCAATCACGCCGAACGTCACGACGAAACTGTAAGCAAACGCCACACTGATCGCCAGCGCAATCAGCGCCATCATCCCTGGATGCCGCGCCCGGAGTTCGCCAAGTGCGCCCGTCAGGAAGGGCCAGCCACCGTAAAAGAACAGGAGGGTTGCCAGTAGCGGCTGAACCCAGAAAACGCCGGGAAAACTGGGGGCGCGGTAGTGCAGCCACGTCTGAATATGCATATCGAAGGAGAGGATCGGCACCGTGAGAACAAGCGCGAACCAGAAGCGCCGACGAAATACCGCCGGGTCGTGGCCCGCGTGCCCGCCGCCTCCCGCATGGGTGGAATGCCCGCTATGCGAGACGTGCGCCCCAGACCCCCCGTGCCTTTTTGCCCTTTCCCATTTGTTGCCGTGATGCTCGCTCATTGGCGCCTCCTGCTACCCACCCCGGGTGGGATGGATAAAGCGAGCATACACCTTCAGGCGGGATTGTCAATGTTTCCGGGTGCTCGAGCCTTCCCCCAGCTAGGAGTTTGTAGCGATTATAAGAAATTTACATTCTCAGAGATATCACGCTGGCTTTGGCGTAGCACACGGGTCTTCTTAGCCTCAAGGGATAAGACGCTTACTAACGCCTAAAGCCTTCCTGAGACACCGCACAGCTCCCAAGGGCTGCACCCCTTCTCACATTGACATCATTACGGCGCCCTATATGCTAAGCTCAGGTATTACACCCCACCTGGGGTGGAAGGAGAAAACATGGTAGACCTTACGATTACTGGGATGACCTGCTCGCACTGCCAGAAAGCCGTCAAGGATGCGCTCGAGTCCGTGAGCGGGGTCGAACACGCCACCGTGGACCTGAACGCGGGCACAGCAAGGGTCGAAGGAACCGCCGACCTTAGTGCCCTCGTCGCAGCCATCGAGCAGGAGGGCTACCAGGCGGCCCCGGCACAGTGACACATGAAGCGGTAGGAGCGGAAGACACAACCGGGCAGACCCACGACGAGTGCCTGCACCTCGACCCCGCCACCCGCGAAGACGCTATCCGCCGCCTGAAGGGGGCCTACGGGCATTTAGCGGGCGTTTTGCGGATGCTCGAGAACCCTAACGTCTACTGCGTGGACGTGATGAAGCAGATCAGCGCCGTTCAGGGCGCACTCAACAAAGTCAACGATAAGGTGCTCCGCTCGCACATCAAGGATCACGTTTCGACCGCCATCTTGCGCGGCGACACCGAGCACATTGTGGACGAGTTGATGGAAGCGCTCAAGTACCGGGCATAGATCGGGCGCTAGGCTCAGCGCGGCACCCGCACGACTACACGCTTGTGGTTTGGAGCCTGCTACGCTAAAAGACCGGACACATGTCCGGTCTCAAAGCCGGGACGCTCATCTGGGGCGTCCCGTTTTTTATGGCCTTTCCCTTCGATCAAGTCCGGGTTTTTATGCCGGACTTACGTTTGCAGCAGTGAGCGCGAGTAACATTATGATCCATGAGTGAGGGCCGTAGCCAAGCAAAAGCCCCTGCGAGACGCAGGGATCAACATTTAGACGAACTTTACCGAATGGTGGGCGGTGTAGGGATTGAACCTACGACCCCTCGCGTGTGAAGCGAGTGCTCTACCGCTGAGCTAACCGCCCCTGCAGAGGGATCAGCATACTTGGCCCAGCGCAGGCAAGTCAAGAATCGCGGCGTGATATAACGCGCTCATGCCTGTCTCTGACACGACGCTCTACGTCGTTGCCGTCGCTGTGGTGATTCGGCGAGAGGGCAAGCTGCTCGCCATGCGCCGCGCCCTCACCAAAGACGCAGGGCCGGGGCTGTGGGAAACGCTCTCGGGCAGGGTCGAAGCGGGGGAAACGCCACTGGACGCAGCTCGGCGAGAGGTCTGGGAGGAGTCGGCGCTCACGGTGCGCCTCGAGCCCCGCCCCATCACGACCTATCCGGCAACGCGCCTCGGCAAGCCCATGATCGTGATCGTGTACGCCGCCGACTACGAGAGCGGGGAGGTCACCCTGAGCGACGAACACGATACCTACAGCTGGCTCACTCCAGAAGACTTCGCCCAAACGAGCACCCTGACGCCCCTCATCCACGCGGCGCGTTTGGCCTTTACCCTATAGGTGGATACGCTACAAGCGAAAGGAACCTATATGATCATCACCACCACCTCCGTCCTATCGGGCAAAGAAGTCACCGAGTATCACGGTCTCGTCAGCGGTGAGGCCATCCTCGGGGCCAACATCTTCCGCGACTTTTTTGCCGGGATTCGCGACATCGTCGGGGGGCGCAGCGGCTCGTATGAAAAGGCGCTACGCGAAGCCAAGGAGATCGCCCTGCGCGAGATGGAGCAGGAGGCGGCGCGCCTTGGGGCCAACGCGGTCATCGGTGTGGACCTCGACTACGAAAACATCACGGCTGGCAACAGTGGCGGGATGCTGATGGTTTCCGCGAGCGGCACCGCCGTCACCATACGCTGAGCGCCCCACAAAAACTCACGGGCTACCCGTGGGATGACGTACGCGCTATAGGACTGCCCCTCGGCGCCTACGTTGTCTTCGGCAGCGCCCCGATGCTGGCGCACGGCCTTATACAGAAAGTCGGCGACATCGACCTGCTTGCCGTAGGGGCGGCCTGGGAAAAGGTGACCACACTCGCCCCAGCGAAACCCGCGCCGCACGGCGACTTTGTCGTAGCGCTGAGGCCGGACCTCGAGGTCTTCTCCTCGTGGATGGGGCAGGACGCCGAGGCCATCTTGCGCCGCGCCGAAAGGGTCGACGGCCTGCCTCTCGCCCATCTTCAGGACGTGGTGGCGTACAAGCGGCTGCTGGGGCGGCCCAAGGACCACGCCCACATCGCGCTTATCGAGGCCTACCTGAGCGAACGCTAGCGGCACCATCATGCTATTTTGGCCTCCATACAGGTGAACTAGGAGGCACACGTGCGTTACGTTTTGGCTCTCGACCAGGGCACGACCAGCTCCCGCGCCATCGTCTTCGATGAGATGGGCAAGATTCGCGGCGTCGGGCAAAAGGAGTTTCGGCAGCATTTCCCTCGGAGCGGCTGGGTCGAGCACGACGCAGCTGAAATCTGGAGCACGCAGATCGGGACGGCGCAAGAGGCGCTCGCTAGCGCGGGCATCCGCGCCCCGGACATCGCCGCGATCGGCATTACCAATCAGCGCGAAACGGTGGTTGTCTGGGACAAAAAGACGGGGCAACCCGCGCACCACGCCATCGTCTGGCAAGACCGGCGCACCGCGCAGTTCTGTGACGAGCTGCGGGAGCGCGGGCTCGAGGACACCATCCGCCAGAAAACAGGGCTTCTGATCGACCCGTACTTCAGTGCCAGCAAGCTCGCGTGGCTGCTCCAAAACGTCTCCGGTCTGCGGGAGCGGGCCGAAGCGGGCGAGCTGGCCTTCGGCACCATCGACTCGTGGCTCGTCTACAACCTGACGGGCGGCGAGCTGCATCTTACCGACGCGACGAACGCCTGCCGCACGCTGCTCTACAACATCGAGACGGGCGACTGGGACGACGAGCTGCTCGGGATCTTCGGCGTGCCCCGCGCCGTGCTGCCCGAGATTCGGGCCTCGAGTGAAGTCTACGGCGAAACTGCGCCAGGGCTTTTCGGCGCACGCATCCCCATCGCGGGCATCGCGGGAGACCAGCAGGCCGCCACCTTCGGGCAGGCGTGTCTCGAGAAGGGCATGGTCAAAAACACCTACGGGACGGGCTGCTTCATGCTGCTCAATACCGGGGATACCCCGAGCCGCAGCGAGCACAACCTGCTCAGCACCGTGGCCTGGCAGCGCGATACGGGCCGGACATTCGCGCTCGAGGGCGGCGTCTTTATCGCGGGGGCAGTGGTCCAGTGGCTTCGCGACGGCCTCGGCATTATCCGCTCGTCTACCGAGGTCGAAACGCTGGCGACGAGCGTCACGGACAACGGCGGTGTCTACTTCGTGCCCGCCTTTACCGGTCTCGGCGCACCCCACTGGGACGCCTACGCACGCGGCACGATGGTCGGGCTGACGCGGGGCAGCACAGCGGGCCACATCGCCCGTGCCGCGCTCGAGGCCATCGCCTATCAGGTCGCTGAACTTTTGGGGGCGATGCAGGAGGACACGGGCCTCACCATCCCCGAACTGCGCGTAGACGGCGGCGCGAGCGCCAACGACCTGCTGATGCAGTTCCAGGCCGACATCCTGGGCGTGCCAGTGGTGCGGCCCGAAGTCACCGAAACAACGGCACTTGGCGCAGCCTATCTGGCAGGGCTAGCGGTCGGCTACTGGCAGGACGAGCGTGAGATCACGCAGAACTGGGCCGAGGGCGCACGCTTCGAGCCGACTATGAAGGAGGATGAACGAGCGGCGCTTCTGGGGCGCTGGCACAAAGCCGTCGAGCACGCCAAGGGCTGGGACCGCTAGGGCAGGAGTCGGGCAAGGGCGAAGTCGTAACCATCCCCGCGCAACCGCTCGCCTCCGACAACCATACGGTTCTGATCGTCGGGAGCGAGCGCGTGGGCACCCCCAAAAGCCCCGACGAAGCTGGCATC
>JBMDWS010000050.1:0-2318 GCA_048594695.1 Truepera sp.
TCGACTTTCATCACCTCGCGCAGGACGCTCGTGGCAAACGAGCCTTTTTGCAAACTGAACGCGAACGTGTAGCCGTCCTCCTCCGGTGTTAGGGTCGCCTCATCGAGGAAAATGCGGCTCGGACGCCTCGAGCCTTTGCGTCCGGTAAAGGCTGCCCAGGTGAGGCCGAAGTGCCCCAGCGTTTCAGACTCGAGCCGGCCTGCCTCTTCTTCGCTCGGCTTGACCTTCTTGCCGTAAAGGGGCAGCGTCGCGGAAATCTCGCCTGCACGGGCCCGCACCGACTCGGCTTCGGCGTCCTCGACCCTGAAAACACCACCTGTGTCGCGCTTCTTGGCCCAGTCGCCCAGCACCACCCGGTCGAAGAGGCCGCGCTCGATCCGAGCGTTCAGCATGTGATTACACAGGTGCGACTGCAGCGCCGAGAGAAAAAATCGCTTGAGACGGTGTCCCCCCGGCACAGCCTCCCCCCGCGTCAGTTTGAGGCCGTCTAAGGCATTGGTCCCGAAGCGTCCGAAGCGCTGCGGCCCGAAGTAGTTGGGAACACCCGCCTCCAGCAGCCGCGCCAGAACGGCCTCGGCCCGCGCTGCGTCGCCGCCGCGCACCCGGATAGTAAAGCGGTTTCCCCGCAAGTGCCCGATGCCGAGCTTGTTGCGGTGCCGCGAGGTTTCCAGCAGGGTGACGCCCTCGAGCTCTCTTAACGCCTCGAGCGCTTCGGCGTGACGGTTGGGGACGCTTAGCCACTGCCGCGTCACGGCGTACTTGTCCTTGAGCCCGGCCACGCCGATCTCTTGCTCCTTTAGGCCCTGCTTTAGGAGCGCCAGAACCAGATCACGCGTCGTGAGGCCGCGTTTTTCTACAAAAGCGTAGGCGTGCGAACCCGATCCTTCCGGCAGGTAGAGCGGCAACTCCTCGACGCGAAAATCCTCGAGCTGCTCCCGAATACGCCCGCCGCTGCCGGGCAGGTCGGCACTAAGCGGTGACAGGTCGCCCCAGGTAAAACGAAAACTCGGCTCGGTCACACGCTCAGCCCTCGAACGTCGGCTTGCTCGGGAGAGGCTGCTCCGCGAGCTGCTCCTGCATGAGTCGCTGAGCCCCTGCAAAGCGTTCGCTGAGAGACGGTGCCTCGAGCAGAGCCTGGCGCATATCGGCCTCTAGCCGCAGGTTGGCGCAGATAAACGAGGCCTGAAAGAGCAGGTCGTCGGGTAGAGACTCCTCGAGCTGCCGCTGCGCGTCTTCGGTAAAGAAGTGCGCGGCGTAGGCACGAAAAACCTCGATCGCGTCCCAGGCAGCGATCTGCTCGAGGTTGGGATCTTCTCGCACCAGCGGAAAGGGCAGGTCTCCGCTGTAATGCAGATAACTAAGCGCCCCGGAAGACTCTTCTACGAGTTCGCTACGGCTCAGCTTGACGTGGCAGCGCCCTTGCCCGTGCGCCAGGATGTTCGAGGTTCCGTCAGCGTTTTCCATGACCGACAGGATATCGACGAAGGTACCGACAGCCGCCGTGCGGGGCTCCACATCGTCTGGCCCCGGCGGCAGGGCCAGCACGAGGACGATACGCCGCTGATTGGTCTCAACACAGGTCTTGACCATCTTTCGGTAGCGCGCCTCGAAGATGTAAAGGGGCAACGTCATACCAGGAAAGACGACCAGCCCCGGAAGCGGGAAGAGCGGTAGGTCGATTTCTGCGGGTGTTGTCACAGGGTTACCGTAGCAGGTGAGCACGGGGAAGAGTGCAAGGCAACGCGAGTTTGGCGGGTCTTGAGCATGGACCCAAGCCTAACGCTCTGGCCCGGACAGGCCGTGTGTTGTACGCTCAGAAAGCGCACGCAAAAAAGACCGGACCCAGGGGGGTCCGGCTTCTGGCGGAGCCGACGGGATTTGAACCCGCGACCTTCTGCGTGACAGGCAGATATGCTAACCCCTACACTACGGCTCCACGTTGGGGTGTAACGAAGGCTTAGAATACCCAAGCGGGTCGGGGCCTGTCAAGGCAAACGCTTTAGTCCGATGCCTGCGGCAGCGCCTGTTCCAAAAGGCCGAGGCGCACCAGCGTTTGCCGCAACGCCTCTGGCCCATAGCCGTAACGCTCGTGCTGCTCGCTCACATCGCCGTGCGGCACGTGCTCGTCGGGGATGCCCGAGCGCTCGAGCCTGACCGGCAGTCCCCTGTCTGCCAGGAATTCGGCCACGGCGGAACCGAAGCCCCCACTCAGCACGTGATCTTCTGCGGTAATCAGAACGTCGGCCTGCACAGCGAGCTGCGCCAGAAGCGCCTCGTCGAGCGGCTTGACGAAGCGGGCGTTGACCACACCGACCTCC
>JBMDWS010000500.1:0-2759 GCA_048594695.1 Truepera sp.
GCCCCCGAGCGTCTCGAGGTGCGCGGCGAACTCTACCTTTCCCGCGCCGAATTCGACCGTATCAACCACGAGCGGGCCGAGGCGGGCGAGCCGCTCTTCAAAAATCCGCGCAACGCGGCCTCTGGAACCATCCGGCAGCTCGACCCGAAGGTGAGTGCGGGGCGCAAGTTGCAGGCTTTTTTCTACGCCGTTGCCGAACCCTACGCGCTCGGGGTAAGGACGCAGCATGAACTCCTGGAATGGCTCGCGGCGCACGGCTTTCGCACCAATCCGCTCCTCGAGCGCGTGCAGGGAGTCGAAGGGCTCGAGGTGCTGGCTGCCGACTGGGCCGAACGTCGCCACGCGCTCGGCTACGACGCCGACGGCATGGTCGTCAAGGTCGACCGCCTCGACCTGCACGACGAACTCGGCAGCACCTCGAGGGCGCCGCGCTGGGCGATTGCCTACAAGTTTCCGGCGGAGGAGGCTACCACGACGCTCCTGGGAATCACGTTGCAGGTTGGGCGCACAGGCAAGATCACGCCGGTCGCCGAACTCGAGCCCCGCCTCATCGAGGGCACCGAAGTGTCGCGTGCAACGCTGCATAATCCCGGCTTTATCGCCGCGCTCGACCTTAGAATCGGCGATCAGGTGATGGTGCATAAGTCGGGCGGCATCATCCCGGAGGTCATGCGAGTCGTCAAGGAAGCGCGTACAGGCGAGCTACTCCCCTACGCCTTTCCCGAAGCCTGCCCGGTCTGCGCCGAGGCGCTGATCGAGGACGGAGCCAACCTGCGCTGTGTCAACCTCTCCTGCCCGGCGCAGGTGCTCGCCCGGCTCTCGCACTACGCCTCGCGGGTAGCGATGGATATCGATGGGCTCTCGACCAAGCGGCTGCAAAAGCTGCTGAATGAGGGGTTGATTCGGGGAATTCCCGACCTCTACGACCTCACGGTGGAGCAGCTCGAGCCCCTCGAAGGCTTCGGCAAACTCTCGGCGGGTAACCTCGTGGCGCAGCTCGAGCGCTCGAAGACGCAGCCGCTCGACCGCTTTATCTTTGCGCTCGGTTTGCCGCACGTGGGTCGGCGCACCGCTACGCTCCTCGCCGACGCTTTTGGCACGATCTCAGCGCTTCAGGAGGCGTCGGTCGAAACCCTGGCTAAACTCCACGACGTGGGCGAAACGACCGCGCAGGCCCTGCACGGCGCGCTGCAGCAAGAGGCGATGGTGGCACTCCTGCAGGAGTTGGCCTCCAGGGGTGTGAATCCTCTCGGGCAGGCCGCGCCACGCGGCGACGCCTTGAAGGGGCTGTCCTTCGTTCTGACCGGTACACTCAGCGAACCGCGTGACGTTGTCAAGGCGCGACTCGAGGCGCACGGCGCGCGGGTCGGGTCGTCGGTATCGAAAAAAACGTCGTACCTCGTGGCTGGTGAAGCCGCCGGGTCCAAGCTCACGCGCGCCGAGAGCCTGGGGGTTCCTGTACTCGACGAGACCGGACTCGCAGCGCTCATCGAAGGGGCGCTGGGGAAGGGCTAAGCGTCGCCTGCACCCTCGGGGTGAGCGCTCGAGTCGGGTCCGGGCCTAGACCTTTCGTTCAGGCAAAAAAGTAGTTTCGCTATGATAAACTTCGCGGTATGTCGCATACGCCAGGGACGCCCTGGCACTACCGGATATTGGGGGGCAACCGGCTCGGTCGTGGTGAGGCTGCGTTTGCTCCGGAACGCAAGACCGCGGCGATCCTGGCCTATCTGGGGCTCGAGGGGCCGGTGCACCGCTCCCGGCTTGCCGGGCTGCTCTGGCCCGATTCCGAGGAAGGGACGGCGCGGAATAACCTCTCGCAGGCACTTCGACGTTTCCGTACGCTGACCGGTGAATCCCTGATCTTGGGGGGCGATGAGCTGAGTCTTAGTGCGGATGTGTCGCTAGACGCGGCGCTCCTCAAGGATGCGGCCCTCGCGGGCGATGCTGCCCGGGTCGCGTCGTACGAGGGCGAGCTGCTCACTTCTTTCGACTACGACGACCTGCCTGACTTTGGCGACTGGCTCTACGGCACACGCGAAGCCCTGCTGGGGTTGCAAAACGAAGCGCTGGCGACGCTCATCACGAACCGCGAAGCGCAGGGGGATTACGCGGTGGCGCTTCGCTTGGCGGAACGTCTCTCTCAGAGTGATCCGGTTTCCGAGGTCGCGCATCGTCACATCATGCGGCTCAACTACCTGCAAGGCGACCGGGCAGCGGCCCTCAAGGCGTATTACCGCTGCCGCGACATCTTGAAGCGCGACCTCGGGGTCGAACCGCTCCCCGAAACGGTGCGTTTGGCCCAGCTCATCGAACAAGGTGCGGTCAAAGAAACGGCCTCTTCCGCAAAAGCCTCGTTACCCCCGCAAGTCCTGCGCCCGCCCGTGCTGGTCGGACGCGAGACCGAATGGGCCGAGCTCGAGGCTGCCTGGGACAGGGGCCAGACCATTTACGTCACGGGTGAACCCGGTGTCGGCAAGACCCGCCTCGTTCAGGAGTTCGTCGCGAGCAAGGGGCGCGCGCTTTACCTGGGCGCGCAGCCGGGCTATCAGGATGTGCTGTTCGCGGCAGCAGCGGGGTTGGCGCGGGCCCGCATTGCCGGAGCGCCGGACGTCGCGCTGCCAGACTGGGTCGAGCGCGAACTCTCGCGGATCCTGCCCGAATACCGCACGCACGATCCGCTCCCACCTCTGCGCAGCGAAGACGACAAGCTGCGCTTTTTTCAGGCTTACCTCGAGATGTCCCGGCTCAAAGGACAGGGC
>JBMDWS010000501.1:0-5249 GCA_048594695.1 Truepera sp.
GGAACGCTCGGAGCCAGATTCGAAGATCGTGGAAGCTACCTGAGCACCCAGAGCCATTGCCCGACGTAAGATCAGTCATTTACGAAGGAGCGTTTCGATGCTCAACCATGCCCTTCAAACTTTAGTGGCCTATGACACCTGGGCCACGAACAGACTGCTGCTGGTCGCCGACAACGTCAAGGTGGCAGAGCTTTCGGCGCCCACCAACCTCAGCTACGGGAGCATTCTCGGTGTCCTCACGCACGTCCTCGATGCAGGACACATCTGGCGCACCCGCTGTCAGTACGGCGAGACGCCGCCTCCGCTACTGGGAACCCCAGCACCTTCCCTCGCCGACTTTCGCACGGCTTGGGAGAGCGAGGCGACTGCGATGCGGGACTATCTGGCGACGCTCGAGGACGACAATCTGCAAACTCCCATAACCTATCGCCTTCGCAGTGGCGACACCTTCACCCAGCCCGTCTGGGAGCTCCTTATGCAGGTTGTCAACCATGGCACCCACCACCGCGCCGAGATCACGGGCAGGCTGCGCGAACTCGGGCACTCGCCGGGGAACCTCGATTTCGTTGTCTATCGAATGCAGGAGACTACGTGACCTCGATTCCAACATCGCCAATACGCCAGTCAGTCGTAGAGCTTATCGTCTTACTCTTGGAAGAACGTCGGCGTGTATACAACTCCGAAGATTCTGATGAGATCAGGAAAAACATCTGCGACCGTCACATCCGTCAGCTTATCTCTGGGGTTCTTCTCTGGAAATACTCAGAGGCAGAAGGGCATAAGTACACAGCCTGTCGCTATTGGTCGGAAGGCGCTTGCCAAAGCTTCACGCGCTATGGCAAAGTCATAACGTCCCGCTCGCGTATAGGTAACGATGCCTTAAGACACGAGCATCTATATCCGCGCAAGCAGCTAACGAACGATTTATTTTCTATTGATGAGCCGAACGCCGCTGAAGTTCAAGGGCTTCTCGAGCAGCTCAACATCGCAGTTATCGTGACCTGCGGTGAGCATCAGCGCTTGTCACCCGAAGGGAGTTCACATGACCCGTGGGAGAGATATAGGAAGGCAGGGATTATGTGGACAGACAAGCATGCGGGGAGCCCCATCTAACTTTTTCCCAAGCAGCCTAGCCAGCACAGGCAGCCAAGTTTTCCATCACGGTGGCGCCATACGCGAGACTACGCCCCGAACGCCTTGCAAAAGGGGCCCGGCATTCGGCATTTCGACAGGAGAGTACTATGATTGCAGGAGCTGATTACATCCCGTCACCCGAGCAAATTGACGACGTGTTGGCCTTCCTCCCGGTGTTAGAGAGGGAAGATTTTTCACCGTCCAGAGTCGAAATGCCTCAGGGACAGTTTCCATACCACGTCTATTCGACAGAACTGGCCCAGTTCCATCAGGCCGTGAACGACGGGGGCTTCGTGTTCTCTTTCGACTGGCCAGCTTGGCAGGACGAGGCGGCTCGTTACGTCGAGCAACCCGAGCTGCTCCGCTCAGCCGACCTCGCGGTTCTGCGCAAACTGATCACTGTCCACGTCAGAAAGGACCGTTTTCTCGAGGGCCACCTTCCAATGATGGTTCAGAGTGGTCATATAGCGTCGCTACTTCGCCGCTTGAAAGAGTTGCGGGATGAAATGGCCCACGTGCGCGTCGCTCGAGCGGACGACCTGTCCCGCGTCAACGTCGCCTACGCCGAATTCGGCTATACCGGTAAAGCGGAACCGGAGGACACCGTGTATATCGCAGAACGCGCAGGCAACATCATCGGCGTTGTGCGGCAAACCCAGGAACACGGCCTCACGCTCCTGCGCGGCATGTATATCGCGCCCCACGCACAGCGCCAGGGGGTAGGTAGCACCCTCCTCGCTCACTTCGTTGCAGGGCTGGGCAACCACGACTGTTACTGCGTCCCGTACACACATCTCACCACCTTTTACGGATTGGGAGGCTTTGAGGTCTTGCCGCCCGAAAGAGCGCCCGAGTTTATGGCGAAGCGCCTCGAGGCCTACCGCACTGACGGAGGCGACGTGCAACTCATGTGGCGACCGGGAACACCTTAGGGGCCAAAACGCGGCAAAAAACAGTGATAAACAGGCCGCACACGGTCTGAAACGAGCTATGATGACCCCATGGAACAGCGGCATATTCGCGTGCTCATCGCCAAACCCGGCCTCGACGGGCACGACCGGGGCGCGAAAGTCATCGCTCGAGCGCTGCGCGACGCGGGTATGGAAGTCATCTACACGGGTCTCCGGCAAACGAGCGACATGATCGTCAGCGCCGCGATTCAGGAAGATGTGGACGTCGTCGGCCTGTCCATCCTCTCCGGCGCGCACCTGCACTACTTTCAGGAAGTCACCGATAAACTTAAAGCTCGAGGCGCAGACGACATCCTCGTTTTCGGCGGCGGCATCGTGCCGGACGAAGACCTGCCGAAACTGAGGGAGATGGGCGTAGCAGCGATTTTTACTCCGGGAACGAGCACGCAGGACGTGGTGAAGTTCTTGCGTGAGGCGCTGCCGGAGGCGCGGGCAGAGCTGTAGTTTATTTAGTGCTTCAATAGAACGACTCGAGCCTTAAACGCGCTTCTTTTTCATGTGCAATCAGGGCGTCTAGCTGTGCCCTGGGGAGCTTTGTTTCGCTCGCCTGATAGTGCAGGACGTAACCATCATACATCCTGTCGAAAATGATCCTTACCCGCTCTAGGTGAAAGTCCGAGGTCACGACCGTCACGTCCTCTATCCCGTACCGCTCGACAGTCGGTTTCGTCAGTTCGGCGTCCTCACGCGTGAACCTACTGTGCGCCCCTTTTAGAATGTGCTCAGGCGGTACGCCCTGTTCAAGAAAAAACGCCCGCGTGTAGGCGGCGTGAGGCTGTGGTGCGGTATTGAAGTGTTCGCCAAACCCGCCCGTGGGGAGGATAACCGCTTGGGGGCTTTGCTCGAAAATCCGCAGCGCAAGGCGGCAACGTTCGAGGGCGATACTCGAGAGCCTGCCATTTTCATCATTAGGCGCACCTAATACGATAATGCCGCTTTTCATCGTTGTCCCAGCATAGCCCCTACAGTTCGAGCCTACCCCATACCTCCGAGTATTGGACCCGAGAGTGACTTTTTATACGTTACGTATGCGCTCTAGACACCCACACAACAATTTCACGACAAAAAGTGCGCCGATATCGGCGCACTTTCGCACTTGTTGAAGACTCTAGACTTCCTTGACCCAGAGAATCCTTCCACAGCTCGGGCAGCGGGTGATGCCCTTGCCGCTGCGAGCTTTTTGCACCACGTGGATGGGCAAACGCACATTGCAGCCGCCGCAGCGCTGATTGTCGACGATTTCGACGAGACCTACGCCGCGCCGCGCCTTACGCACCTGCTCGTACTGCTTCAAAAGGGGCGTTTCGATCGCGCTCGCCACCTCGTTTCGCTCGCTGCTGAGGCTGTTTATCTTTGCCTCAACAGCGGCCACACGGTCGTTTTCGGCCTGCACAACGGCCTCGAGCTCCGGTGTGAGTTCAGCAAGCTCGTTTTGTAGCCGCGTGACTTCCGCCTCGAGACCCTCTAGCCGTTCGATAAGCGGCAGGGTGTCCTCCTCGAGTTCCTGATAGCGCGTCGAAAACTGCATCTCCTGATTCTGATACTGTGAGGCTTCCTTTGAGCTTGCCGCCTCGAGCGCTCCCTGCGCTGCACGTTTGCGCTGCGCGTCGAGCGACTTGAGATCGAGATCGTTGCGATTGACCTCGGCGCGTAGCGCCTGAAAGCGGGCGTCGGTCTCGGCGAGTTCTGCCCGCAGAGCCTGCTCGCGGCGCTGCAGCTCGAGGAGTTCGCCCGGCGTCTGCCCCCGCTCTTCGACCAGCGCGTCGATGTCCAGGTCACGGCGCTGCACCTGATTTAACGTCTCGAGCATCCTACCTCCTGCGCTGCTTACAAATAAAAACCGCCCGTCACCAGGGGTGGGGCGGCTTAGGCTGTGCCAGCAAGCAACTGCATATGACTGTACTGTAGCACACGTGTTCGTGTGCGCCGTGTGTTCAAAACGGGCAAATGCGAATGCCAGGCGCGCTCGCGCGGGTGAGGCTTGGTAGACTCAGCAGCATGTTCGAGGAGTCGGTCGAAAGTTTTATCACCCAGTGGCGGCCCTACGCAGCCGATGTCACGCTTTTCCCCCACACGGAGGGCAGTCCGCTCCTCGAGTGCCGGGCCGGGGACGCCATCTTTGGCGTATTAGAGCGGACCAGCCCTTACGCCGCGCACACCGGAACTGCCAAACTCATCTTGCACCTCATGGTAGAGTCCGTCCACCCTGTCGACGACCAGACGCGGACGCTCGAGGTGAGCGGTCCCAGCCGTCTCCACGCAAACGGCGTGGTGCTCTTGCGACAGGAGCGGATGATCGTCCTCGACGCAGGTGCACCGCTGGTCGTGGGAAGTTTCGCGCCCCTCCCCGATGACCTCGCCGCTGGGAGTTGGGTAAGTATCGCAGCGCTGCCCCCCGTCCACGGCTTTCTCGTCCCGAAGGTCTTGCGCAGTACGCTGGTCGCTACCGACAGCGAGATCTGAGGTTTAGGACTGCTCGGAGATCGTCAGGCGTACTGTCGTGCGCCAAGGGTCGGTCGTAGTCAGGTCGCTCCCAACGTGGCGCTCCGGGGTAAACCCTGCCCGCCCGAGCCGCGCTCCTGCCTCCTCGAGTGCCGCCTCGTCCGGCAGCAGCATCTGCCACTCGAGCAGCCGCGCATCGTCCGTTTCAGGCAGGCCCGCACCGAGCGCCCACGTGTTGAAGCCGATATGGTGGTGGTAGCCGCCCGCCGAGACGAAGCGGGCGCTCGGCATGGTGGTCACGGCTTCGAAGCCCAGGCCCATTTCATAGAAGCTCGAGCCCCGCGCCAGATCGTCCACGTAAAAGTGAATATGCCCGATCACGGAGCCCGCCGGAATGCCGGTAAAAGACTTGCCCTCCCCCGCTTTCAGCACGCCCTGCACGTCGAGTGGGATTGTCGCCCCGACAAGTTGCCCACCTTCCCAGGTCCAGCCCTCACGCGGACGGTCGGCGTAGACCTCGAGCCCCAGACCGTCGGGGTCGGTCAGGTAGAGCGCCTCACTAAAGAGGTGGTCGGACATGCCGATGTGAATACCCGAAGCGCCGACATGCCCCAGAAAGCGCCCCAGATCACCCCGCGACGGCAACAAGAGCGCCACATGGTAGAGCCCCAGCCGCCCCCGGCGCGGTACAGGCTGCGCCCC
>JBMDWS010000502.1:0-2267 GCA_048594695.1 Truepera sp.
AGGCTCGGCAGTGGCGTGTAGGGGCGCACGCTCAGAGCGGGTGATGGCGCCTGGAGGGCTGGGAGCGACTGCCGAACGAGCGGCAGCGCGTCCACGGTCCCGTCCGGAACCCACGCGAGATCGTATCCCTGTCCACCGAGATCAGCGAACCAGACCCCGCCACGCCCGGCCTCTGGCGTGAAGGCACCGCCCAGCGTCGCGCTCAGGCGCGTGACGCTCTGCGGCGCGTCCAGCGCCACGCGGTAGAGGTCGAACGCGTTCGCGCCGCCCCTATCCGAGCGAAAGAGCAGCGCCGCTTCCCCCTGCCAACTCGGCTCGAGGTCCTGCGCTCGGTCCTGGGTGAGCATACGGAGCCAGTCACCCTCCAGAACTGCCAGATCGACGAACCCGCGCCGCCATACGCTGAGGGCCACGCGCCCGTCCCGACTCGCTGCCAGCCCGACAATGTGCGTCCCTGGCGCCGTGCGGTAGCGCAGCGTCGCCGCGCCTTCAGACGGGCAGAGCCTCATGAGGCTCGAGCGCGTGCCGTTGTCGCTCAGGTAGAGCAGGCAGCCGCCCGGCAGCGGGACCGGGCGCAGCGCTCTTGCTCCTTCGGTCACTTGTGTTTCTCGGCCCGTCCGGGTATCGAGGGTAAAGACTTCGCTGAAGGTGTAACCGGGACGCGGCACCGGGCGCGCGTAGAGCAGCGTGTGCGGTCCGAGCCACTCGAGCGTCTCGGGGGCACGGTCGTGCAGCAGCACCCGCCATGCCAGCAGCTCACCACCCCGAACGTCGGCGAGCATGATCGCACCCGGCCCACTCGCCCAGGCCAGGAGCCGCCCGTCCGGGCTGAGGGCGGGCGCGCGGGTGTACCAGCCGCTCGAGGTTACGGCACGTCCCTGTCGGTCCCCCCGGCGCAGGTCGCGAATCCTAACCCTTGCCTCAGTTTTGACCTGAGCCTGCCACGCTTGCCACTCTGCCTCCAGATCGGTTCCGACAGCCCGTTCCCAAGACGCCGAAAAGGGCCTCAGCAAACCCGCCGAGTTGTGCTGAGCCAGGGCGTCCAGCACAGCGCCAAAACCGTGCGCTTCGATGAGGTGGCTCGTAAATCCAACCCCAAAGAGGTATTCGGTCATGCCGCCGGGCCAGCCATTATAGGTCGTCAGACTCGCGTCGGCGAGGCTGGGCCAGGTGCCGCTAATCGCCACACTTGCCAGCAGGCCGCGTGTCAGCGCGTCGTCCCGTCGCCCGCCGCGCGTCAATTCCGACTCGGTCCAGACCGCGAGCCCTTCGATGAGCCAGGCGGGGGGCACATTCGCCACCCCTTCCCCGACGAGCCCAAGCCGCAGGCCGTCGCCGCGCCCACGAAGGTAGGAAAACTGCATGATGTGGGTCAGCTCGTGAATGAGGAGCAGCTCGAGGTCGTCCTCAGCGCGATAGGCGATCGCTATTTCACTCGGGAACAGCTGCCGCAGCCCGACGTTCCGGCGCGGCAGCGGTGAAGCGGCAGCGTTGTAGAGGTCGGTGGTGTCCTCGAGCCTCAAGGTAATAGGCGGCGGCTCGAAGCCGAACAAGGGGATCAGCCTGTCGAGCGCCCGCTCGGCGGCACCCGCGACGCGCTCGGCGTAGGCGCGTTCGGACGGTTCCTCGAAAAGTACCGTGACCCGTTTACCGAGGACTTCCTGCGTGGCGTGGGCGCAGGGAAGCGCGAGCAGCAGCAACAGGAAAGCGTGTCGAAGGCGCACGGCCCAAGTATAAAGGACCGGGCAACCAGGAACTCCCGGTTCACCCAGCCCTGAATTGGACCCAGTATGAAAAATCTAGGCGGGCTTTGCCTGCGCCTCGTCTTTGAGGTAACTGTCGAAGTAGATGCGGTGGCAGGTATAGCCCCACTGGTTCTTGACGAGGTAATCCTGGTGATAGTCCTCGGCCTTCCAGAAGTGCGTGAAGGGCTCGAGCGTCGTCACGACCGGGTCGGACCAGCGCCTGGAGGCGTCGACGATTCCGATCATCTCCTCGGCCACACGCTTTTCCTCGTCGTTCTTGTAAAAGATCGCCGAGCGGTATGACGTACCCCGGTCGTTGCCCTGACGGTTCAGGGTGGTGGGGTTGTGGACTTGGAAAAAGAAGTCGAGGATGCGCTTGTAGCTCGTAACTTCGGTGTCGTAGGTGATTTCGAGCGCTTCGGCGTGACCGGGATGGCGCTCGTAGGTCGGGTGGTCGTTCTGTCCGCCCGTGTAGCCGACTTCGGTGTCGAGCACGCCGGGTTGCTTGCGGACGAGTTCCTC
>JBMDWS010000503.1:0-6930 GCA_048594695.1 Truepera sp.
GCGATGTTCGAGGCAGGGCTCGAGGACGAGGTGAGAGAGCTTTTGGGACGCTATCCCAACGCGACAACCGCACTCCAGGCCATCGGCTACAAAGAGGTGCAGGAAGCGCTACAAAAGGGTCAGGGCACGGCCGAGACCCAGGCGGCAGTCTTTCGGGCCACGCTGCGCTACGCCAAGCGTCAGAGCACTTGGTTTCGCAAAGAACCGGGGCTGGAAAGGCTCGAGCCCGAACACGCAGACGTGTGGCTCAGATCTTTACTGGATGACGTGCCTACCGGGTAAGGCGTCACGGTCCGGAAGCATGATCTTAGACAAGTTGCGGCCCACAGCGCAGCAAATTACCGGATGTGAAGGCTGCTTAGAAAACCTCAAAATACATCTGTTAGAGTGACCTTGAAGTGTTTCAGGGCTTTCCTGGCACGTAGAAGTCGGTTCAATACCCTGAAAAGGGACGTTTCAGGCGAGGATAGGAACTGTATGCAACAGGAAATCAGTGTAAGTCTAGGTGACGTGTTCAGGTTTATCCTGCGGGGGCTGTTTCTGGCTCTGGTGCTCGCAGCTATCGGCGTCGGCGTCGCCTACTATCTAAGCAGTTCGCAGACCCCCGTTTACAGCTCACAGGCAACCCTTCTCATCAACCTCGGTGACTACGCGGTAGGCGACTACAATCCACCTGTCCCACCACCCGTCGGTGCCGACGTCTACGCCACGGCCGCCGAGAGCGGCGACGTTTTAGGCTCGGCCCTCGTCGCGCTCGGCCTGCAGCCCGATCCGGCCCGCATCGGCAGCTTGGCGAACAATCTGACCGTCATTGCCCGGGAAAGCTCCGCCTTTCGCGATACTCCGCAGCTCGACTTTACCTATGTCGCCCCCAACGCCGAGAGTGCCGCGACTACCGTCAACGCTATCGCCCGGGCACTTATCGACTGGGACCGGCAGCGGGCCGAAGCGCTGCTAAGCGAATCGGTTGAACAACTCGACCGCCAGATCGCCAACACGCAGAGTCAGCTCGAGGAAAACCCCGAATCTGCCACCCTCCAGGCGCAGCTCGAGGGCCAGCAGCGCACCCGTGATCAGCTCCTCGCGCAGGTCGGTACAGCACAGAGCCGCCTGAGTATCATTCGCGTCGCTACCCCCTCCCTGGTCCCATCTTCGCCCAAGCCTTTCCTAAACGCCGTCATCGCAGGTGTCCTTGGCTTCCTGCTCGGTTACGGGATCTTGCTCATTCGCAATCTGCTGGACACGCGTCTACGCAGCGTCGAGGATCTCGAGTCGGTCTCGGCTCTGCCCATCCTGGCCGAGTTTCCCAAACCCAGCAAGAAGACGCGCCGCCTGCCCCGCGAGGCGTCGGGCTACCTAAGAACCAACCTGCTCCTGGCCACGCAAAACGTTCACCCCAAGGTCATCTTGGTGACGAGCCCGCGTAACGGCGAGGGCAAGTCGAGCGTGGCGCTAAGCCTCGCCGAAAGCTTTACCCGCGCCAATTACCGTACCCTGCTGGTCGACGCCGACCTGCGTCGGCCCGTCATCGCCCGTGAATACAACCTCGACGATAAACGCCACATGCCACTACGCACACACCTCGAGAACCCACAAGGCTCCTACGAGGCGGCCCACGTCGGCGTCAACCTGGCGCAAACCCTCGACATCATCCCTACTTTTCGCGCCGCCCCCTCACCCACCGAACTGCTGAGCCTCGGCTTCCCTGGCGCGCTCGCAAGCTGGGAAAAAGACTACGATGTGATCGTCGTCGACTCGGCCCCGCTCCTAGATGTCGCCGACACCCTCAACATCGCCCCGCTCTGCACCGGTACTGTGATGGTCGCGAGCCTGGAGGAGACCGCTCCACAGGAACTTAGCGACGCTGTCGACCTTTTGCAGCGCAGCGGCGTACGAATCTTTGGGATCGCTGCGACCTTCGTGGGCAAGAGCAGCCGCTCCTCGAGCTACCGCTACAGCCGCGACAGCGTCGAGCTGTTTGAAGAACGCGACGCAGGTACGCAGGGCAAACCTGCGCCCCGGACGCCTGCGACCGCGGTCAGCGTCAAGAGTACCGACCGCTAGCCCAAGAGCACTAGGTCCGCCGGATCAGCATCAGACGGCTATATTTGGACGCCGTAACGCCGGACTCGAGGCGCAACCAGCTCGGGTCCGGCGCTTCACCTCTCGCCCAGGCAAGGAGCGCCGCCGGAAGATTGGCTCCGGCGGCGTGGGCAAACGGGTAGCCCCCACCAAAACGCGGGTTCAGCTCGATAACGACCGGCCCCTGTTCACTCAAAAACACGTCACAGTCGAGACAACCCAGGTGTCCAATTGCCTCACCCAGTTGGCGACCCAGCTCACTCAAGACCGGGTCGGATACGGTCACGGCGCTGTCGGTTTCTCCGGCGCGCATCCCGAGCTTTTGCTTGCTGAGGGTGGTCACATAACGACCCGAGAGATCGTTGACGATATCGAGACCATACTCTTCGCCAACGACAAACTCCTGAAAAAGCAGCGCCTGCTCGGGGCCTTGCGAAAAGTCCGCGAGCGCCGTGCGCCCAAGCCGCCGGAGCGACAACTCGGCGTTGAGCTCGAGTTCGTCCTCGTCCTGAGGAAAGTCGATGGCAATCGACGACGAACCCCAACGCGGCTTGAGAACGAGAGGAAAACTCACCTCACCGCGTCCCAGTGCGGCCCTTACCGCCTCCAGCGAGAGGTAGGTTTTAGGCGTCGGCACCCCGTGCGCTTGCAAGAACTGCGCCATCTCCCATTTGTCGAAGCAGCGCCGGATCACCTCGGGCGGCGACACCACCACGGTCGTCCCGAGCGCTGCAAAGCGCTCCCGGGCCACCGACAGGTAGGGCAGCTCGAGGTCGTTGAGGGGCACGAGCAGGCCGATGGCCTCATCGGCACAGAACTCGAGGAGCGCGTCGACGTAATGACGGTTGCCTATGGGCGGCAGCAAAAGCGTGCCGTCGGCCTCTTGCAGGGCAGGTGCGCTTGCCTTAGCGTCGGCAGCAAAAACCTGCCCACGACCCCGCAGCGCCTCCTGGAAATACTCGACGAGGTAGTTGCGCCTGCCAGCACTGGTGAGTAAAACGTTCACGAACTGCCCTTATGCCCTTCCCCAGCGACGGATATGCTACATGTGCGAGGCGCCCGGCCAAGTTTTGTGTATCTAACGGCCCACCCGGGCCGCACTTGTACTTGAGGCCAAGATAACACAGCCAGGTCTTCAACCAACTTGACCGAGCTTCGGGGCAAAAGCCATGCTCCAGACAAGCATCACAGCTCCCACGAATCCGACGCGCTAAACTCGAGGCACGAGTCAGGCCGCCGGGGACGGCTGGGGTCAGCAAGGAGAATAATGCAGCCACAGAGGCACCTGTATTCACTATGTATACTGTTAGGGCGTAGGATATGTTCCTTGGCTATACCCATACATGTCGGACCGATCTGCCCGCGAAACCGCCGAACACCCAGAAATGCTACTGTGACCTTTCGCCCACACTCCCAACCCCACCTCCGGCTCCTTACAGGAGGCCCTAGTGCAGTCTGACAGCAAGTATCCGACACTCTGGGGGGAGCCCCACAAGTTCGGCCGCAACGCCAAAATCGCGCTCGACGCTTTGGGCTGGCTCATCGCAACCCCGATGGCCTTTCTGATCCGCTACGATTGGACGTTTCCGGCTGGGTCGTTTTGGTCTATTACCCTCACAACCCTGAGCCTGTTTGCGCTCAAACTCGTCGCGGCCAGGGTCTTCACGCTCTACCGCAACTCCTGGTCGCGCGTCGCCTTCCGTGATCTAAGCGACGTCTTACGTGCAGTGGGAGGTGTGGCCGTTATCGGGAGCGTCGTGCTTTTGTGGCTCGGTCCGATAACAGGAGTACCGCGCTCGGTCGCCCTCATAGACGGCTTGCTCACGCTTTTTATCATGTCGGGCATGCGCGCTGCGGCCCGCTATCAACATGAAGCCCGGGTGGGGCAACCCGGTAGCAAGTCCGGTCGCAAAGCAGTTCTGGTTATCGGAGCAGGCGAAGCCGGTACCCTGATCGTTCGCGAAATGCTGCGCCACCCTGAGATGGGCCTGCAGCCCGTAGGCTTTCTAGACGACGACCTCAAAAAAGTGGGCTACCGCATCGCCACGGTTCCCGTGCTGGGCACCACCGACGACATCAAGCGTTTGGTCCAGCGCTACAAGGTCGATGAGGTCCTTATCGCCCTGCCCTCGTCTGATGGGCGCGTGGTGCGCGATATCGTCGGGCGCATCGAAGGGGCAAAGACGGGCCTCAAGTACCGCATCATGCCCGGGGTCTATGAACTTTTGAGCGGACAAGTCGGCATCAACCGCATCCGCGAGGTGCAGATCGAAGACCTCTTGCGTCGCCCGCCCGTCGAACTCGATACGGCAGCGATCAGCTCGTATATCAAAGGCAAGGTCGTGATGGTGACCGGGGCCGGGGGCTCGATTGGCTCGGAGCTCGTGCGCCAGATCTGCCGCTTTCAGCCCAAGGAGCTCGTCCTTTTCGGACGCGGTGAGAACAGTATTTACACGCTCGAGTGCGAACTCGACCGCAACTGGCCCGACATTCCGTACCAGAGCGTGATCGCTTCGGTGCAGCATATCGTCCGGCTCGATTACGTATTCCGGCGCTACAAGCCCGAGGTCGTCTTTCACGCGGCGGCCCACAAGCACGTGCCACTCATGGAGCAAAACCCCGAGGAAGCGGTTTTCAACAACATCATCGGCTCGCGTAACCTCGTGACGCTCTCGCTCAAGTACGGCGTCTCGCACTTCGTCAACATCTCGACCGATAAGGCTGTCAATCCGACCTCGGTGATGGGCGCGTCCAAACGGATTATCGAGCGCATCGTGCAGAGCGCGGCGGTACGTTCACGCCCGGATCAGAAATTTGTCTCGGTGCGCTTTGGCAATGTACTTGGTAGCCGGGGCAGTGTGATCCCGGTCTTCAAGCAGCAGATCCTCTCGGGTGGCCCGGTCACGGTCACGCATCCCGATATGACGCGCTACTTCATGACTATCCCCGAGGCCTCGCAGCTCGTCATGCAGGCCGCCGGGCAGGGGCGCAACGGGGAGATCTATATTCTCGACATGGGTGAGCCCGTGCGCATCGTGGATCTCGCCAAGGACCTCATCAAGCTTTCGGGTTTCGAGCCGGACGTGGACATCCCCATCGCCTTCTCGGGTATTCGTCCGGGCGAGAAACTCTACGAGGAACTCATGACCAACGAGGAGCGCGGCGCAGCGACCGCGCACGAAAAGATCTTTGTCGCCAAGCCCTCGCCGCTGGAACTCGAGGCTCTCGACCACACCGTGCAGGAACTGCAGGAGGCTGCTCTCAAGTCCGACCACGCAACCATCCGGCGGAGTCTCAAGGCCTTTATCAGCGGTGCACTCATCGACGACGTTGCAGCATAAACATTGAGACGACAAAAAAGGCCCCGAAGTGGGGCCTTTTTTATGCGTGCCCTTTGACCGGGTGGGGCTTGTAGGGTGCCTCGAGCCCCTTGATCTCTTCATCTGAGAGCGAGAGTTGGGCGGCCCGAACGGCATCCTCGAGGTGCTTCATCTTTGTCGCCCCGATAATCGGCGCAGTCACGGCGGGCTGGTGTAGTAGCCAGGCAAGCGCCACCTGCGCGGGCGCGTCCCCACGGGCCTCCGCGAGGGATACCACCGCGTCCGCCACTGCCACATCGCTTTCCTGGTCGTACCAGTCTTTAGCCATTCCATCGGACTTGCCCCGCGTCGTGCCCTCGCGCTCGCTCGACCTGCGGGTCAGGTAGCCCCGCGCCAGTGGGCTCCAAGGGATGACGCCGACCCCTTCACTCAAGCAGAGCGGCAGCATCTCCCGCTCTTCTTCGCGGTAGATGAGGTTGTAGTGGTTCTGCATACTGACAAAACGGTGGAGGCTCTTGAGGTCGGCCTTGTAAAGCATCTGCGCGAACTGATAGGCGAACATGCTGCTCGCGCCCAGATAGCGCACCCGCCCCGAGCGCACCAGCTCATCGAGGGCCGAAAGCGTCTCCTCGATGGGCGTTTCCGGGTCGAAGCGGTGAATCTGGTAGAGGTCTATGTAATCCGTGCCGAGGCGCTTTAGGGACGCGTCGCAGGCGTCCATGATGTGTTTGCGAGAGAGACCGCGCCCGTTGGGCGTGTCGTTCATCGGGCTAAAAACCTTGGTGGCGATGACCACCTCGTCACGCTTCGCAAAGTCCTTGAGGGCGCGCCCCGTCACCTCCTCGCTGACACCAAGAGAGTACATGTCGGCGGTATCGAAGAAGTTGATGCCCAGCTCGAGCGCCCGCTGAATAAAGGGGCGGCTCGCCTCCTCGTCCAGCACCCAGTCGCGCCACTGCGGCGTGCCATAGGACATCATGCCGAGGCAGATACGCGAAACCTTGAGGCCGGTCGTGCCCAATCTGACGTAGTCCATGGGCTACCATATGCTGTGAGTCGGGAAAATACAGGTCTCGAGAACGACAGGGAAAACTTTCCGTCCCCAAGCATCGCCCACTTCACCGCCCTGTTTTTGATCTTCGGGGGCAAGTGGCTGCTTCTCCAACGCGCCCCCACCAAGCGCCTCATGCCCAAACGCTACACGGGCGTTGGCGGGCGGGTCGAGGCAGATGAACTCGGCGACCTGACCGCCTCGGTCCTGCGCGAACTCCAAGAAGAAACAGGGCTTGGGGAGGACGATCTCGAGCACCTCACCCTGCGCCGAATGCTGACCCACAACCGCCCCGGCGAACCGCTCACGGTTCTTCTCTACTTCACCGCCGACCTGAAACGCTACGCCCTGCCCGACTGCACCGAAGGCACGCTGCACTGGGTTCACCCGGAGGACTTTTCGGACCTCGACATTATCGAAACGACCGCCTACGCGCTCCCCGAACTCGTGCGGGACGTTGCGCTCGAGCCGACAGGG
>JBMDWS010000504.1:0-9737 GCA_048594695.1 Truepera sp.
CGACGCTGCTGCCACAGAACCCGAGGGTGTCGCTCTACCTCCCGGTGAGTGGGAGTCGCCTCACGCCACTGCCGACAGCTATCTCATCCACATGATGGTTCACGACGCGCACCACCGGGGTCAGATCTTGCTGGCGCTCAAAACCGCCGGATTTCCTCTGCCGGACGAAGACGCGATGTGGGGGCCATGGCGGGGTGAGTGAGAGCAGTGCGCCGCTAAGGGACTATCGCTACCGAGGGGCACGGGCGGTGGTTCTGCTACACGACCGGGAGCTGCGGTACTTTCTCGAGGTCTGGCGACAAGCCAAGGCCGCCGAGGTTAAACTGCCGCAGACAGACGACCCGGACTACGCCTCGCTCGAGACCCTGCTCGTTCATATTCTGGGTGCGGCGCGGAACTACATGGTCTGGATATGTCGGCAGCTCGAGCTGCCGGACCCTGAGATTGACCCCGTCCCCGAAGCTGCGGTGATCAAACGGGAAGCGGAGGGTTATCTCGAGCACCTGCTGATGCGCTGGCGCTTACCTCTCGTCGGCGTGCCCGAGTCGCGCTTCGAGCCCGAGGTCTACCTATCCAACTGGGGCACGCCCTACACAGTCGAGGCGATGCTCGAGCACGCGCTGGTCCATCCCATGCGTCACACGTTGCAGCTTTTGGAGCTGATGCGGGACCCTTCTTGCTGCTAAAAGCCGTGCGCAATCTTGCCGGGCATTACAGGCTGCCCGACCTATGCAAGGTAGACTGAACCGCAATTCCAAGGAGGTAGATTATGGCAGCATTGGTACGTTCGGCAAATGCAGAGTGGAACGGCGATCTCAAGTCGGGTAACGGTCATGTCAAGGCGCAGAGCGGCGCCGTCGACACGCAGTATTCGTTCAAGTCGCGCTTCGAGACCGGCACCGGGACCAACCCCGAGGAGCTGATCGCCGCCGCGCACGCGGGCTGCTACTCGATGGCCCTCTCCAACATGCTCGCCGAAGCCGGGTTCACGCCGGACAGCGTCAAGACGACCGCCAAGGTCAAGATGGAAAACCTCAAGGTAACCGAGATTCTGCTCGAGACCGAAGGCAGCGTTCCTGGCATCGAGGAAGCGCAGTTTCAGGAGATTGCCGAAGACGCCAAAAAGAACTGCCCCATCTCGCAGGCACTCGCCGCCGTCGATATCAAGCTAGACGCCAAACTCGCGTAAGCTGACCTTCATACAAAAAGCCTCATCGTTCAGGATGAGGCTTTTTGCTATTTCGCGAGATCGGCTCCCAGACGTGTCGGCCTAGCCTGCGTCACTTGCCGCTTTCGCCTCGTTTGCCTCGGCGTGCCGGGCTGCGGACGAGCGTTCCCCGCGAAACTGCTTATGGTAGAGGTCGGCGTAAAGGCCTCCCTCATTTAGAAGCCCTTTGTGCGTGCCGCGCTGCACGATACGCCCTTCCTCGAGCACGAGAATCTGATCGGCTCCGAGAACCGTCGAGAGGCGGTGGGCAATAACAAAAACCGTGCGGCCCTGCATCAGGGTCTCGAGCGCCTCCTGCACCAGCGCTTCAGATTCCGAATCGAGCGAACTCGTCGCCTCGTCGAGAATCAAGATCTTCGGATCCTTGAGAAGCGCCCGGGCAATGGCGACGCGCTGGCGCTGCCCACCCGAGAGCTTGACCCCCCGCTCCCCGACGATGGTGTCGTAACCGTCGGGAAACGCTCGGATAAAGTCGTGGGCGTTGGCGCTCCTGGCGGCATCCTCGACTTCGCCGTCGCTGGCACCAGGTCTGCCGTAGCGGATATTTTCCCGCACAGTGCCCGAAAAGAGCTGCGTCTCCTGCGGCACGATGCCGATCTGGGCGCGCAGGGTCTGTTCGCTAAAGTCGCGCAGGTCGTAGCCGTCCAGGGTGATGCGACCGCTCGTTGGGTCGTAAAAGCGCGGAATGAGCGTGACTAGCGTGCTTTTGCCTGCACCCGAGGGTCCGACGAGCGCCGTGACCTCGCCGGGGTTGGCGCTTAGCTCGAGGTGATGTAACACGGTTTGCTTGCCGCGCTCGTCTCCGGCGTCTCCACCCTTGCCGTAGCGAAACGACACGTCCTCGAACGTCACACGTCCCTGGATGTGCTGGAGGGTGCGGGGCGTCGCGGGGACCGTGAGGTCGCTTTTTTCCTCGAGCAGCTCGAAAATCCGCCGTGACGCCCCGAGCGCTTCCTGAAACGTACTGTAAAGGCCGGTCAGCGATCCCACTGCGCCTGCGACGATCAGTGTATAGAGCAAAAATTGCACCAGCTCACCTGCCGTGAGAGCGCCACTTACCACCTGCCGTCCACCGACCCAGAGCACCACGCTGACAGCTGTGAACATCACCAGGATGATGCCGGAAAAAAAGGCGGCTCGGAAGGCTGCCCGCTTCAGAGCGATCCGGTACGACGCGCCGATGAGGTCGCTGTAGCGTTCGGTCTCGAGCCTCTCGGCGGTAAACGACTTGACGACGCGCACCCCAACGATGGTCTCCTCGGCGCTGGCGTTCGCCTCGGCGACGCGGTCCTGAAACTCGGTGCTGATCTTGCGCAACTTACGGCCAAAGATTCGGGCAGCGATAATGACGACGGGCAACACCACGAGCATGAGAAGCGTCAGCTGCCAGTTGGTGACAAAAAGCAGCACCACGCTGCCGATAAGGAGCGCGACCTGATTGACGAGCTGCGCCAGCGCCTGCGACACGGCACCCTGCACCACCGACGCGTCCGAGGTCAGGCGCGAGGTGATCTCGCCCGTACGGCGCGTTTCGTAGAAGCGAATGGGCAACGTCATGAGATGCCCGTAAAGGGCGCGACGCAGGTCCGCCACGACCCCTTCGCCGACCTGCGCGATCATATAGGTGCGCAAGAAGTTGAAGGCCGCCTGCACCAGAAAGACCAGCAGGATAAGCAGCACGACCTGAGTCAGCTGGAAGTCCGGGCTGCTGAGGCGCGTGGCGAAGGTATCGAAAAAGCGTCTGACGAACTGCGGCACGATGAGGGTCAAGCCGCTGGCAATGGCTACGGCAATGATGCCGACAATGAGCTGAATGCGGTAGGGACGGGTATAACCGAAAAGATCGCGGAACTGCTGGAAGTCCGCCAGGGTGCCCTTGGTCGGTTCGCGGGTACGGGGAGGGCGTATCATAACGTGACAGTCTACGACCTCGGTGTGAGCGTTGCCCCAGCCGGGCAGCACAAAAAAAGAGCGGGGTTGACCCCGCTCTCGCGTAAACTCGTAATAACCGATGTTATCCCTTGACAGCCCCGGCGGTTAAACCGTCGACGATGCGCGCCTGGAAGATAAGCACCAGGATAACCAGCGGGATCGACACCAGTACGGCCGCTGCCATGATCTCCCCGAAAGGCTCTTGCCGCGCGATGCGCCCAGAAAGCTGGGCAATCGCGACCGGCACTGTCTGCGAAGGCTTATCGAAGGCCGTAAAAGTGAGAGCGAAGAGGTATTCGTTCCACGCCCCGATAAAGGCCAGCAGACCGGTCGTGACGAGCGCGGGCGCCGTCAGCGGCAGAAGGATTTGCCAGAAGGTCTGCATCATCGTCGCGCCGTCGACCTGCGCGGCCTGGAGCAGGGTGGTCGGCAGCGTTCGGAAAAAAGCCGTGAGCACCCATGCTGTAAAGGGCAGCGAGAAGAGCAGATTGACCAGAATGAGCGAGAGGAGCGTCGGCATGTTGAGAAAACGGATGACGGCGTAAAGACCCGACAGAATGGCGATCTGCGGGAACATGGTCATCGCCAGGATGACGTAGAGCGAAACGTCCTTGCCGCGAAACCGGAGCTTGCCGAGCGCGTAGCCCGAGAACGAGCCGACGAGAAGCGCCAAGAGCGTGGTGCAGCCCGCCACGATGAGGCTGTTGAGCAGACCGCGCAAAAAGCTGGGGTTGCCGAGGACCGCCTGGAAGTTGACGAGCGTGGGGTTCGTCGGCCAGAAAGTCGCGGGTGTTCTAAAAAGTTCCGCCTCTGACTTGAGTGCCGAATTGATGGCCCAATAGAAGGGAAACATCAGGTAGATGAAAATGACAACGACGAACACCCAGAAGAGAATGTTCCAAATGGGATTCTTGTCTGACTTGGTCATTCGGTATCCACCTTCAGGAGACGAATGTAGAGGAAGGCGAAGATAAAGAGCACGAGGAAGATGACGACGCTGGTCGCTGAAGAAAAGCCCATCTCACGAGCGCTGATCAGCTGGAAGTACGCGAAACTCGCCATCGACTGACGGCTCTCCCCGTACATGATCTGAAACGCGTCGAAGATGCGCAGCGAGTCGAGCGTGCGGAACACGAGCGCGACTGCGAGCGTCGGGAGGAGGAGCGGCAGCGTCATGGTGAAAAACTGCTGCGCCTTGCTGGCGCCGTCGATTTCAGCGGCTTCGTAGAGGTCGCTGGGGATAGTCGCGAGACCTGCGAGGAGCAGGAGGGCCATGAAGGGCGTGGTTTTCCAGACTTCCATGGCGATAATGGCGGGAATCTGTGTAGTCGGGTCGCCGGTCCAGTCGATAAAGCCACCACTCAGGCCGAGCCTGTTGAGAAATGCGTTGAAAAACCCCTTGCGGTCGGGGGCCAGCATCCACTCCCAGATGCGCGTCGAGACGACGGTGATAATCGCCCAGGGAATCAGCATGGCGGCGCGCATAGCCCCTCTGGCCCAGAACTTGGCAGCCAGAACCAGCGCGATGGCTATGCCCAGAAGGGCCTCGAGCGCCACGGCGATGACCGTGACAAAGACCGTATCGCCGACCGCTTGGACGAAGTCTGCATTGGCTGCGCCCAGAACGTAACGGTTACCGCCGAGATTGAATTCCCGCACAGGGCCGTAGCGGCGCTCTTCACCCGACGCGTCACGCAGGGCGCGAAAAGCACTCTCGTACTGCGGCACACCGTCTTCGACGACTTGTTGACCGTTGTCGTCGAGTTCCGGAGGCAGTCGGATGACTTTGAAGCTCAGCAGGTCGCGGTAGTTCGACCAGCCGACAAACTGCGTGGTTGCCGAGGGGTCGGCGAAGCGGGCGTTGGTAAAGCTGAGATAAATCACCTGCCCGAGCGGATAAATAGCCAGCAAAAAAAGAATGGCGAAAGTCGGGAGCAGGAGCCAGTACGCAGTGCGCGCTTCGGAAGCAGCGAGTTGCGAGAGGCTATCGGCTTTTTTTGCCGGTGCAGCGGGTGTTGCCTGAGCCACGGGGTGCCTCCTTTCTCAAATAAGGGAACATCAGGCCGAACGGATGAAGTGTCGGCCTGATGTTCGCGTAACCTTTAGCGGCTGGCGACGGAGATGTCCGCGCCCTTATCGGCACCCTTGACCGGCAGGCCAGTCAGGTCCTCGATATTGATTTCGAGTTCACCTAAAGCGGTGTCGGCGTCGGTGTTACCCGTCAGAACGTCATGAACAGCGGTGTAGATTTCGCGGGACACTTCGTTGTAGCGGGGAGCCGTAGCGGTCGAGGGACGAGCAACCGCGTTCTGGAAGACCGGCAACAGGTCGGCGAACCAGGCTACGTTCGACTCGAGAAGTTCGGGCCGGCTGTAGACAGCTTCGATGGTCGGCAGGTTCGAAACGTCGAGTGCGCGCTGAAGCTGCTCGTCTTCGGAGGTGAGGAAACGGGCAACGTCGACAGCTACGTCGGGGTTCTGGCTGTACTTGTTGACGCCCATCTGCCAGCCACCCAGAGTCGCAGCGGGGCTGCCGCCGTCACCGGCGGGGAGCGGAGCGATACCGACTTTGTCGGCGATGGCGCTGTCGTCGGCGGTTGCGAGGCTGTAGGCGTAGGGCCAGTTACGCATGAACACGGCGTTGCCGTTCTGGAAGATCTGGCGACCGTCTTCCTCGAGAAAGCCTGTGACGGCCCTGGGCGAGATTGTCCCGACCCAGCTTGCAGCGGCCTCGAGCGCGGCGATGTTCTGGTCGTTATAGACCTCGATCTCGCCTTCGGGGCTGATAAAGTTGCCGCCACCAAACGACGCAACCCACTCGAGCGCGTTACAGGTCAGGCCTTCGTAAGCGTCGCCCTGCCAGACGTAACCGGTGAAGTCGGGGTTGTTCGCGCCCTCGCCTTCCATGATGGTTTGGGCCATTTCCTGAAGTTCGGTCCAGGTCTCGGGCGGGCCGTCGTAGCCGTACTGCTCTAGAAGGTCGGTGCGGTAGTAGAGAAGTCCGGCGTCGGTAAACGCGGGGATGCCGACAAGTTTGCCGTCGACGGTGTTGTTTTCGATGATGGCGGGGAAGTGTGCCGCCATGTCTTCTTGGACGCCGTCATACTGGTAGAAGTCGATGAGGTGCTCGGCGAGGTCGCCGGGCCAGATGACGTCGATTTCCAGAATGTCGGCGTCCGAGGACTGCGCCTCAAAGAGCTGCAGGTAGAGGGCGTACTTGTCTGTCGCAGACTCCGGTCCTTGCGTGACGTTGACCGTCACGTTGTACTCTTCACCATTGATCGTGTGCGGGTTCGCGTCCATGTAACGCTGAACCGATTCCTTGGCAAACTGGAACGACTGGGCCGTGTTCCCTGTCATCCACGTTACCGTCACGTCCTGTTGGGCCAGCGCCGAGCCTGCCGAAGCCAGCGCCAGCAATGCGAGAATACGCTTCATCCTTCACCTCTTTCTCGAGTTTGTCCAGCGTCAAAACGGCCATACCGGGGTAGGGCAGAGATAGAGGCACTCGACTAAACCGCTATAACCGTTTGATGGTGCGATTGTAACAGGCTAATACAACCTTGGCAACATCTTTTTCTCACCACTCAAGGACACAGCTAACACGTGTTCAAAGAGGCTGCCTGTCACGCGTTAAACGCGCACTCGGTTCTAAATTTTAGAGTGTGAGGTTGGGTGTTACGGCGTCGCCTGACGAAGCCTCATCGGGCTCGCTGAGCGCGAACAGTTCGTTCTGGGCAGGCGGGGCGTAAGGATACCCGAGGTGCTTGTAGGCCCGTTCCGAGGCAACGCGTCCACGCGGGGTGCGAAAGATGAGCCCGTTCTGGATAAGAAACGGCTCGTAGACTTCCTCGAGCGTGTTGCCGTCTTCTCCAACAGCGGTCGCCAGGGTATTGACGCCTGTGGGGCCGCCCGCAAATTTGGTGATGAGCGTTTCCAGGATCACCCGGTCACGGGCCTCGAGGCCCAGGTCGTCGATCCCGAGTTCATCGAGGGACTTGCGAGCGCGAGTCAGGCTGACGGTCTCTTCGCCCGCGACCTCGGTAAAGTCCCGCACGCGCCGCAGGAGGCGTTTGGCGATGCGCATGGTGCCACGCGCGCGCCGACCGATCTCGGTTGCGGCTTCGGGATCGATGCTAAAGCCCAGGAGCGTCGCGTCCCGCGAAACGCCCGCAGCAAGCTCTTCGGTGGTGTAGAACTCGAGGTGCTCGATAATCCCGAAGCGACTGCGCATGGGGCCGGTAATAAGGCCCGAGCGGGTGGTCGCGCCGATCAGGGTAAAGCGCGGCAGGTCGAGCCGGATGGTGCGGGCTGCCGGACCCTGGCCCAAAATGATGTCGACCTTGAAGTCTTCCATGGCCGGGTAAAGGTGCTCCTCGGCGACGCGACCAAGGCGGTGAATTTCATCGATAAAGAGGACGTCACCGTCATCTAGCGCGTTGGTCAAGATGGCCGCCAGATCTCCCGGTTTTTCGATGGCGGGGCCACTGGTCACGCGAATATTGACGCCGAGCTCATAGGCGACGATGTGCGCCAGCGTCGTCTTGCCGAGGCCGGGTGGACCGTAGAGGAGCACGTGATCGAGCGCCTCGCTCCGGTTCTTGGCGGCCTCGAGGTAGACACTCAGCTTGTCCTTGAGTTTGCGCTGACCCACGTAATCTTGCAGTGAGCGCGGGCGCAGGGCGCCATCGAGTTCCATTGCTCCAGCCTAGCATGGCGTCCCTTTTGAGCCGAGGCGCTGCCCGACAAAAATTTTGGCTATCGACCCCGCGAGACTTCAGGCCAGCTCGCGCTAGGCGGGATTCATATGCTTGTCGGGTACAAGGGCCGTGAGAAGGGGCTCGAGCGCTCCTGCATCAGAAAACTCGACCAGAGGCGCTCTCGGGTACCCGGCGTCCATACCGAGCAGGTTCATGGCCGCCTTGAGACCGGGCACGCCGAAGCGCGTCGTCACGGCGAGTGCTAGGGGGTTGAGGGCCAGTTGCAGCTCACGTGCCCGCGCCACGTCGCCCCTTAAAAATGCCTCATAAAGCTCCCGATAGCTCCTCGCCGCGACGTTGGCGACCGCCAGAATGCCGCCGACAGCGCCGAGGGCAAGCGCCGCCAAAAAGGTGGGCGCGTTCCCCGTCATGATCTGGAACCCTGCCGGAGCGAGGCGGAAGGTCTCGGTCAGGGCCGGAATATTGCCCGACGAGTCTTTGAGGCCAATGATTCTCTCGTGCGCGGCGAGTCGGCTGATGAGCGCGGGCGAGAGCGCGAAGGTCGTGGCGGCGGGCAGATTGTAGAGCATCAGCGGCAGCGGGCTTTCGTCGGTCAGGGTCAGGTAGTGGCGCTCGAGGACCGCCTCGGTCATCGCTCCGACGTAATAGTGCGGCGGCAGCACCAGCACTGCGTCGGCCCCGATCGCGTGCGCCTCGTCGTTGCGCGCCTGAACGTGCCGCGTGGCTTCGGCTCCTGTGCCGAAGAGGAGCGTTTTGCCGCTGGGAACCGCGTCACGGGCGGCCTCGAAGACCTGCCTGCGCTCGGCGTCGCTCAAATAGGCCGCTTCGCCGTTGCTCCCGAGAACCAGGAAGCCGTCGACGTCGGGCTCGAGCGCCTTGATCAGGGACTTGAAGGCATGAAGGTCGAGATCGCCGTTTTGCTTGAAGGGTGTAGGGACAGGCGGGATGAGACCTTTGAGAGTAAGCATCATTTAAGCTTACTGCCTCGGTTCTTACTGTAAGGCCTATGGGCCGAGATGCTTTATTATGCTTACTTATGACACATGCGCCTCGGCAAAAGGGCCGTTTCCTGACCACCCAGCTGCTCCTTGCCAGCTTGTTTTTTGTTTTGGGTAGTGTTCTGAATTCGGTCGTTGCTGCGCTCATAACAGCCTCGATCTACGGCCCTCCGGAAGCGGGTGAGCAACAAGCTTTTATCTTCCAGCATCCCTGGCCTGGTCTGGCGATCGGCTTGGGCGTTCAGGCACTGATCGGCTACGCGAGCTTTCTCCTGCTGGTTCGCTGGCGCGAGAAGCGCGCACCGACCGAGCTCCAAGGACCTCGAGCCCTGCCTGAATTCCTGTCGGGTGCCGCGCTGGGTGTGGCCTATATAGGCGCGGTCATGGCTGTGCTGGGGCTTCTCGGGGCGTACCGTATCGAGGGGACGTCGCTCACGACCGGCATCGTCGTCGGGCTGATGATTGGCTTCGGCGCTGCGTTTGCCGAAGAGGTCTTCTTTCGGGGGTTTGTCCTGCGCCTGCTCGATGCGCGGTTCGGCACCCCCATCGCCCTGACGGTCGTGGCGCTGATTTTCGGCCTTATCCATCTGGCAAACGGCTTTGCAAGCGGTGAATCGTCGCTCTGGGGGGCGCTTGCCATCGTGCTCGAGGCGGGACTGCTGCTTAACGCTGCGTACTATTTGACCCGGCGTTTGTGGTTCGTGATCGGCCTTCACCTAGCCTGGAACTTCATGCTGGGAGGCGTTTTCGGGCTGCCCGTTTCTGGCATCGAGACGGGCGGTGGCCTGTTGCGCGGGACGATTTCCGGTCCCACCTGGCTGACCGGAGGGACGTTCGGACCTGAAGGATCGGTTGTTGC
>JBMDWS010000505.1:0-1613 GCA_048594695.1 Truepera sp.
GGTCGTCCCACTCCTCTACGCGCTAGCGCTGTCGTTTTCGTCCAATCTCGCCTCGGTACGAGCCGGGGTCCAGCTCTGGCCCAGCGAGTGGAGTTTGCAGGGCTACGAGACTGCGTGGCGGCGGCTCGACCTGGCGCGGCCCTTTTTCAACAGCGTGGTCGTCACAGTCGTCGGGACGTTTTTTCACGTCTTTATCGCCGCTATGGCCGCCTATACGCTCTTGCAGCGGCACTTTCGGGCTCGAGGGCTCGTGACGTTTCTGCTGTTTTTGACCATGAGCGTTCCCGGCGAGGCCATCATGGTGCCGCTCTACATCGTCAACAAACAGCTCGGGCTGCTCAACACCCTGACGGCCCTCGTCCTGTCGGGTCTGGTATCGGGCTTCTCGATTCTGCTGCTCTTCAACTATTTCCGGGGCGTTCCCCCATCCCTCGTGGACGCTGCCCGCATCGACGGGGCAGGCGACTTCACGATCTTCTCCCGCGTTTACCTGCCCATCTCTGTACCGGGACTCGCGGCGGTCAGCCTCTTCGAGATCGTCGGGCGCTGGAACCAGTTCACCGCGCCGCTTCTCTACATCACCGACCCGGACAAGTACACCGTGCAGCTTGCCCTGCAGCGGGTGGTCGCCTCGAACGACAGCGTTTCCGGCGCGGACGTGGTGCTGCCCAACACGCAGATGGCGGCGGTGGTCATCGCGGTCGGGGTGCTGGTCCTGATCTTCCCCTTCGTGCAGCGCTTTTTCGTCAAAGGCATCGTGCTCGGGGCAACCAAGGAATGAGGGCCACAGCATGACGACGCTCGTTTTGGAGGGTACACTGCCCCCCGGCACCCCCAGCGAGCCTTACGCCTACCTGCCCTTCGACGTGCCGGAGGGGACGACGCGGCTCGAGCTTACTTTTCGCCACGACGACGGCAACATCATCGACCTGGGCGTGCTCGACGGGCGCTTTCGTACCGATCACTACCCCGAAACTATCGGCTTTCGCGGCTGGAGTGGCGGAGCCAGAGAATCGTTTTTTATTACCGAGTCCGAGGCGACGCCGGGGTATATCGCGGGTGCGCTGGTCGCGGGCACCTGGCAGGTGATGCTGGGCCTCTACCGGGTCAAGCCCGAGGGCTGCGTCTACCGCATCGAGATCGGGCTCGAGTCACGCCCTCAAGCCTCCAAGGCACGTCCATCACCCGAGCCCAAACCCGACCATGGTGCGGGCTGGTACGCGAGCGACCTCCACAGCCACACCTACTACAGCGACGCGAGGGGCTCTCTCGAGGACCTCTTGCGCGTTGCCGAAGCGCGTGGACTCGATATTCTCGCGGTCACCGACCACAACACCGTGAGTCATCACGCCGCCCTCAAGAGCGCCAAAACACCTCTGCTCCTCGTCCCCGGTCAGGAGGTCACCACGAGCCGAGGCCACGCGAACGTCTGGGGCGACATCGGCTGGGCCGACTTTCGCCTGCGGGGTGACGACGACGTGAACACGCTCTTTGCGCAGGTGCGCGAACGCGGCGGGCTCACCTCCCTCAACCATCCGAAAGACACGGGCTACAACTGGGACTTTGCCCTACCGGAGCGGTTCGACTGCCTCGAGGTCTGGCAGATGGCCTGG
>JBMDWS010000506.1:0-3017 GCA_048594695.1 Truepera sp.
CCTACCCCTTCAACTGGCGCAACATGGACGAGCCGCTCATCAACTACGCCAAGAAGAGCTGGTACATCCACACCACCGACGTGAAGGACAAGCTGCTCGAGAACAACGCCCGCATCGGCTGGCACCCCGAGACCATCAAAACCGGACGGTTTGGCAAGTGGCTCGAGAACAACATCGATTGGGCCCTGTCGCGTGAACGCTACTGGGGCGCGCCCTTGCCCATCTGGGAATCCGAGGACGGCGAGCGCGTATGCGTCGGCAGCGTCAAGGAACTCGAGGTGCTGACAGGCCGCGACCTTTCAGACCTCGACCTGCACCGCCCCTTTATCGACGAGGTGACGCTTGAGCGGGGCGGCAAGACCTTCCGCCGCGTGCCCTACGTCATCGACGTGTGGTTCGAGTCCGGGGCGATGCCCTACGCGCAGTGGGGCTACCTGGGCGACGAAAGCCCCGAACGCGTGCGGCAACAGCTCGAGCATCACTTTCCAGCGGACTACATCTGCGAGGCCGTGGACCAGACACGCGGCTGGTTCTATAGCCTCCACGCCCTTGCTACGCTTCTAACAGACACCGGCGACGGCGGGGGGCAACGGCAACCGGGCGCTTTGGCGTGGCTCGAGGGGGACACCTCGGCCTTCAAAAACGTCATCGTGCTGGGGCATATCCTCGACGAAAACGGCGAGAAAATGTCCAAGTCCAAGGGCAACATCGTGGACCCACAGGAGGTTCTCGACAAGGTCGGCGCGGACGCGCTGCGCTGGTATCTCTACGCCTCTTCGCCGCCCGAAGCGTCCAAACGCTTTTCGCTCGGCCTGGTCGAGGAGACGCAGCGCGACCTGTTCATGACGCTCTGGAACACCTACAGCTTTTTCGTCCTCTACGCCAACCTCGACAAGCCCGACCTGACCCGCGACGCACCCGTGTCGGCGCGGCCCGAAATCGACCGCTGGCTGGTGGCCAAGACGCACGCGCTGGTGCGTGACGTGACCGAGCGCCTGGGAGACTACGACCCCACCGCCGCGAGCCGCCTGATCCGCGACTTTGCCGTCGACGACCTGTCGAACTGGTATGTGCGCCGCAACCGCCGCCGCTTCTGGAAGTCCGAGAGCGACACGGACAAGCTTGCGGCCTACAAGACGCTCTACGAAACTCTGGTGACCCTCACCCAACTAATGGCCCCGATGGCCCCCTTCGTCTCCGAGGCGATCTACCGCAACCTCGTGCTGTCGGTGATCCCGGACGCGCCCGAGTCGGTTCACCTTGCACAGTGGCCCGTTGCCGACGCAGCCCTCATCGACGACACCCTGCTGCGGGATATGAACGCGCTTGTCCGGGTCGTCGAACTCGGGCGGGGCGCCCGCGCCCTCTCGAAGGTCAAGACCCGTCAGCCACTCCCGGAAGTGCTGGTGCGGGTGCGCAGCGACGAGGAACTCGAGGGCTTGAGGCGCCTCGAGCCTCAGCTTCTCGAGGAACTCAACGTCAAGCGGGCCACCTACCTAGACGTTCACGCCGACTTCGTGGCCTACGATGTGAAACCCAACCTGCCCCGCATCGGCAAGCGCTTTGGCAAGCTCATCCCCGCGCTTAAGGCAGCAATAGCCGAGATGGACGGGCGCGAGATCGCCAAGAATGTGCGCGAAGGGCAGGACACAGTGCTCATACTGAACGGTGAATCGTATAGCCTCGAGCCCGAAGCCTTCCTGCTCGACGCCCGTAGCCCCGAAGGGTACGCGGCCCTCGAGGAGCGCGGCTACCTGGCGGCCCTGAACACACAGCTCACGCCCGAACTCGTGCAGGAGGGTCTGGCCCGCGACGTGATCCGACTCGTGCAGAACGCCCGCAAAAACGCGGGACTCGAGGTCTCGGAGACCATCCGGCTGGGTCTGGATATGTCGGACGACCTTAAAGACGCCATTGCAGCGCACCGGGACACCATTCGCGCAGAGGTGCTGGCGGACACGTTGGACCTGGAGCCGCTCGAGGGCGCTGCCTACAGCGAAAGCGCCGAGGTCGAGGGTGAGCCGCTAACGATTGCGCTAAGCAAATCCGAAAAACAGGCCCAAAAAGCCTGAAGCAGTTTTCAACAGGTCGGCCTAAACGAGCCGACCTGTTGACCTTGAATCCACGTGATCTAAGCCGGGATAGACTCCAGTCATGTCTGATGACATGACTTTGAGAGCTTTTCAACCGCGCACGAAATTGGTTACGCATGAGACCCTCATCGAGCGCCCGCGCTTTCCCTTGATCGACGCGCACCTTCATCTTTCACCGCCTTTTGGCGGTAACTGGCTTGCTCAGCCTGTCTCCCGTGTGCTCGAGGCGATGGACGACGCCCATGTGAGCGCTGTCGTCGATCTCGACGGTGGCTGGAGCGAAACCATCCTCGACGCGCACCTCAGACACTTCAAAGACCAGGCACCCGAACGCTTTGTTCATTATGGAGGCGTGGATTGGTCCAAATGGTCCGAGCACGGCGACCGCTTTGGCGCGTGGGCGGCAAGTCGCTTTCGCGCCCAGGTCGCGAGGGGCGCACAAGGCCTCAAGGTCTGGAAAAATCTGGGGCTACACGTTCGGGATCAGCATGGCAAGCTCGTCGCTGTCGATGACGAACGTCTCGACCCAGTCTGGGCCAGTGCCGGCGAACTCGATGTGCCCGTGACGATTCACATCGCCGACCCAGTCGCCTTTTTCGACCCATTAAACGAACATAACGAACGCTGGGAAGAGCTGCAGGCGAACCCCGACTGCCAGTTTCCCAGCCCGCCGTATCCTCCGTTTATGGCGATCATGGAAAGTTTTGCTCGCGTCGTCAAGCGACATCCCCGAACCACCTTTATCGGCGCGCATGTGGGCTGCGACGCGGAAAACCTCGACTATGTGAGCGACCTGCTCACGTCTTGCCCAAACTTTTACGTCGATATCAGCTCGCGCGTGGGCGAACTCGGACGACAACCGTACAGGGCGCGTCGTTTTTTCCTCGAGCACGCCGACCGCATCCTTTTTGGTACAGATGCGAG
>JBMDWS010000507.1:0-12149 GCA_048594695.1 Truepera sp.
CAGGTCGACGAGTGTTCGGACGATCGACAAGCCGAGGCCGCTGCCGCCCCCCGCACGTCTGCGGCTCGAGTCGGCCCGGTAGAAGCGGTCGAAGACGTGCCGTAACGCTTCGGGAGACAAGCCCGGACCGGAATCCTCGACGCTCAGCTCGAGGGCGCCCGGCAGCGTGCGGACCGAGACGCCAACCCAGCCGCCTGCCGGGGTATAGCGTACAGCGTTTGCGAGAAGGTTGGTCAGTACCTGTGCCAGCCTGTCTGGGTCGGCCTCGAGCGGAGCTTGCGCCGAGGCGCTGCGAAAGGTGAGCTCGAGGCCGTGCGCCTGAGCCTTGTCGCGAAACGAGTCGGTGATGCGACGCGCCAGATAGACGAGGTCGGTCGGCACGCGCTCGAGTGTGAGCCTGCGGGCGTCGGCAAGCGACAGGGTACGCAGGTCGTCGATGAGCCGCGCCAGGAGTTCGGTCTGCATATCGAGTTTGCCGAGTTCGTCGCGGCTAAAGGGGACGATGCCGTCTTGCATGGCGTCGAGCTGTCCCTGCACGATGGTCAGCGGTGTGCGCAGTTCGTGCGCGATGTCGGCGATCATCGCCTGGCGCTCGCTTTCGAGCTTCTCGAGGGCGGCTGCCATACGGTTGAAGTTATAGGCCATAAGCCCGGTCTCATCCTGGCTGTTGCGGGCATATTGCGGCAGAGCTGCTCGCGCCGAGAGGTCACCGTCGGCGATTTTAGCGGCAGCGTCGGCCACGGCGGTGATGGGTTTGGTGATGCGCCGTGCCAGATAGAAAGCCGTCCCCGCCGTGGCGATGACCAGAAGCGTGATACTGCCGTAACTTAGCAGCTTGTAGAGCAACGTGATCCGGGCACCTACGGCCTCGAGTTCTTCAGGATTTTGCTTGAGCCCCTCGATGAGTGCGCTGAAAACGGGGCGAAAGGCTTCAGGATCGGCGTCAGGGTTACGGCTCAGTTCGCTTATCGCGATAAGAGGATCGCGGACGCTAGGCGGTTGCTGCCGGACTTGCCACCAGGCAAAGTAGTACTGCAAGAGGGCGAGAAGTGCCGTGAGCAGTGCGACGCCGATAATGGCGAGGCTGACCTGGACCGCCAGCCGATTGAAAAAGCCCCTCACGCGCTCAGGCGGTAGCCCATACCGCGCACGGTCTGAAGCATCTCGCTGGCGCCAACAGCCTCGAGCTTTTTGCGCAGATTTCTGAGATGCACGTCGATCACGCGTTCCAGGGCTTCGCTTTCCGGGAGCGCTGCCTCGAGCAGCTCGTTGCGGTTGAAGATGCGCCCCGGCGCGCTGGCGAGGTGGTGCAACAGGCGAAACTCGGTGGCGGTCAGGCGCAGGGCTTCGTCGCCGATCTGCACCGAGGCGCGCAGCGGATCGAGCTCAAGCTCCCCGACGCGCAGTGGCGCACTCTGCGTACCGGGCTGGCTGCGGCGCAAGACGGCCTTGACCCGCGCCATCACCTCGCGTGGGCGAAACGGTTTGGTCACATAATCGTCCGCGCCGAGTTCTAACGCCAGAAGCTTGTCGAGTTCCTCGGTACGGGCGGTCAGCATGATGACGGGGGTCGTGCTCTCGGTGCGGATGGTTTTGAGTACCTCGAGGCCGCCGATTTCAGGCAGCATCACGTCTAGCAGCAGCAGATCGGGGTGGGCGCTGTGAAAGAGCCGCAGGGCCTCTCTGCCATCGTCGGCGCGTTCAGTCCGGTAGCCGCCGCTTTGCAAGTAGCCCTCCAAAATGGCGGCGATCTGCGGCTCATCCTCGACGACCAGAACTAAGGGCATGAGTTTTACTATACGCGTTCGTGGCCCATCGTACGTTCCTGCTGTCATACGGATGAGCCTAAGCGACCCGTGTAAAGGCGACGCTTAGGCTTTATGAAGGTTTCTTGTTTTACCCTCGGCTTCTCGGGTTTACTGCTTGGTTTTGACTTCGTCGAGGAGTTGGGCGAAGGTCAAAGGTTCGCTGCTGCCCGTATTGACCTGCCGCCCGGCGAGGTCAGGGTTGGCCTCAAGCGCACGCTCGAGCGGAGCCAGTGCGTCATCGAAGCGGCCCAGGTCGTAGTAGATCAGCCCCAGGTTGAGCTGCGCCTCGCTGTTTGCCGGGTCGGCCTCGGTAGCGCGGGTCAGGTAATCGATGGCCTTGTCGAGGCGGCCCAGGCGGAAGTAGGCGAAGCCCGCGTTGTTGAGAACTCGCGCCTGCCCGGCGTCCGCGTTCGGGAAGCCCTCCAGGGCCACCTCGTAGGCGCTGACCGCCCCGCGCAGATCGCCCTCGACCTGCCGGATATAGCCTTTGTAAAAGTTGGTCAGGCCCGTCGGCTGAAGCTCGGCGGCCCGGTCGAAGTCGAGCTTGGCCTGAGCGTTGTCTCCGGCCTCGAGCGCGCTGATGCCGGCTTGCAGCGCCCGCGCCGCCTCGGCTTCGAGTTCGGTGCTCGAACCACTGGCGAGCTGCTCATTTTGTGAAAGAAAGCGCCGCGCCTGCTGCGCCTGAGCGTTGTCCGGCTCGAGCCTGAGGGCCTCATCGAGCGCGTTGAGCGCCTGATCGAAGCGTCCGGCCCGGCCCAGGGCGACGCCGTAGAGCGTGTAGAGGTCGCTGTCCTCGGGGCTTGCCTCGAGAAGTGGCTCGAGCGCGGTGACGGCGGCCTCGTTTTGACCGGCGTTCAGATAGATCTGTGCCAGGTTGCGCTCGAGGGTAGCCGTGAGGTCGGGGTTAGTTTGGCTCGCCGCGTTCAGGGTAGCCGCTGCTTCATCGGTTTTGCCCTGCTCGGCCTGCGCCAGCGCGAGCTGATTGGCAAGCTCGGGGTTATTCGGCGCAAACCCTTGCGCCTCGCGCAGCACGCGCTCGGCTTCAGCGTAGTCGCCGATTTTGCCGAGCATGTCGGCTTCGGCAAGGGCCAGCGCGCTGTCGCGGGGGTAAGCGGCGCGCCCCTGACGCAAGATCGCGAGGGCGCGGGGCGCTTCCTCAGCGGGCAGGGCAGAGGCGAGCGCGTAGCGCTCGGGTGCAGGCTGTCCCGTCTCGAGCGACGCCTCGATATAGTTCAGAGCCTCGCCAGTGTTGCCTCCGGCAATAGCCTGGGTCACGAAGGCGCTCCCGAGGCTCGCTGAGTCCGGCACCTTCTCGGCTCCGGTGCGCAGCGTTTGCAAGGCGGTTTGCGGCTGACCCGACTGGCGCTGCCGGGCAGCAAGTTCGAGGTAAGCCGCTGCGTAGCGCGGGTAGGCCGCCAGGGCAGCCTCGAGGTCGCTCTCGGCCTGCGCGCCGTCGGTTGCAAGTCGTGCCCGGCCCGCGTGGGCGATGGCGTGGGCCGGGTTGAGCTCGAGCGCTGCTGCAAAAGCCGTGCGAGCCGTCTCCAGATCCCCGGAGGCCGCGAGCACGACGCCCCGGTTGACAAGCGCTTCGACGTCGCTCGGAGCTGCTTGGATTGCCGAGAGAGAAAGCTGGAGGGCTTCTTCGTCGTTGCCAGAAGCCGCGAGGAGTTTGGCCCGCTCGGATAGCGCCCAGGAGCTGCCCGCTGCCGCTGCTGCCTGCAGACCCGAAGAGTCCTCTCCCCCCAGCCCCAGCGAGATTTCACCGAGCGCCGCGAGGTCCTCGAGCGGGGGCACCTGCGCGGTGACGGCGTCGAGTTCGGCCTGATCGTTTGCGCCGAGCGCGAGTCCCAGTTCATCGACGACGGTGTCGGTCACGGATTTGAGGAGTCCGGCAAGGTCGCCCCTCGTGCCCTCGACGGTGACGCGGCGCGTCTCTCCCTCGGTGTCGGCAAAAAACAATGTGACTGCTAGGTCTTCTCCTAAGTCTTCTCCGCTCGAGCTGACAAGACCGCTGACGAGCGCCTGCACCTCGAACGCGTCGGCAAATACACTCGTGTCGAGCTGTGCGGGGTCGGTGTTCTGGGCCAGCACCAGCGTGTCGCCGACCGGCGGCACATAGACGTTGTCGATCACGTTGAGGGCGCGCTGCAAGCCGGTTGCAAGCCCCAACCGGTAGTCGCTCGAGGCTGCGTCGGTGTCGAACGTGAGAACGGCCAGACGTGTTGGAGCTTGCGCGAAGGTTGCGCTGCCGAGTAGCGCCAGCAAGAGGGGTATGAGAGTACGGTTAAGGGCACGTGTCATCCCTCGGAGTATACCGAAGGCGAGGTGAGAACCGCCCTAGAGCCGGAAACCGCCGGGCAACAGCTCTCGCACGAGGTAGCGCCTCACGGTGGCCCGGTCGTTGACCAAGTAGACGACAGCGTCCTCGGCAAACTCGAAGAGGACCTGGCGGCACGCGCCGCAGGGGCTCGCCGGCTCGGGAGCGGTGGTGTAGACGACGATCTCGCTAAAATGCCGCTCACCTGCTGAGGCCATCGCCTGAATCGCGGACTGTTCGGCGCAGCGCCCTAGGCCGTAAGAGGCGTTTTCGATGTTGGCCCCGGCGTAGACCCTGCCGCTCGCCGCCCGCAGCGCTGCCCCGACGTGAAAGCCCGAATAGGGCGCGTAGGCGTTTTCGTGCGCGGTTTTGGCGGCCCCTAGCAGGTCCGCAGGCGGGGTGTCGGCGTTGGTCTTGACAGGGTCGGACATGAAATAGTGTACCCGATGCTGCTCGAGCTGCACCTGCCCGACCATGAAGGGACTTTTCCCTTCGACCTGCCGCTTCTTCAGGATGCGCCCGAGGTGGCGCTGGCGCCTGTGACGCTCCTCGTTGGGGAGAACGGCAGCGGCAAAAGTACGCTCTTGGAGGCGTTGGCGCTGGCCTGTGAACTACCTGGGGCGGGTAGTCTGGACCCCGCCCGCGATCCGACCCTCGAGGCTGTGCTCCCTCTTGCCGACGCGCTTAGACTCGTCTGGACCGAGCGGACCCGTCGGGGGCTATTTTTTCGCGCCGAAGACTATTTCGGCTTCGTGCGAGCGCAGAACCGCATGAAGGCCGAGTTGCGCAGAGACCTCGAGCGCCTGAAGCACGAAAACCCGGACCTGCCGGAAGGGGAGATGAGGCGCGTCGCTGCGCCTTACAGCGGTTCGCTCGCCGCCACCGAGGCGCGCTACGGCGAGGATCTGGACAGACAGAGCCACGGGGAGAGCTTCCTCGCTTTTTTCAAGGGCCGTCTGACCGGGCGTGGCCTCTACCTGCTCGACGAGCCCGAAGCGGCCCTCAGCCCCCTGCGGCAGCTCGCGTTCATGTCGCTCCTCAAGGACGCTGTAGGGCGTGGGGCGCAGGTTATTCTGGCGACCCACGCGCCCATCCTAATGGCCTATCCGGGGGCGCTGATCTATGAAATCCGGGGCGGAAGGCTCGAGCCCACCTCTTACGACGACCTGGAGAGCGTCCGTACCCTGCGCGATTTTTTAGCCGCACCCGAGCAGTTCACTCGACATCTCTAAGTATCTTCACGTCCCACTTGACGCTAATCAAGGATAAAAAGTATCCTCGATTTCTCGAAGGGTGTCCAACCATGCTCTTCAGAGAGGTGGTGTTGATGTCGTTGCGTTTCGATTATCGCAAGGTGGACCGCGCGGCCTTTCTCACGCTCGGGGCGTTTTCGCTCTATGAATCGAAAGGGAGTCTGGGCAAGACGCTTCACGAACTCATCAAAGTGCGTGTCTCGCAGATGAACGGCTGTGCATTTTGTCTCGAGATGCATACGCGGGACGCGCGCAGGGCTGGAGAGGAAGAGGTGAGGCTCTATCTGCTCAGTGCCTGGCGTGAGTCCACATGCTACACGCTACCCGAGCGGGCCGCCCTCGCACTTGCCGAAGAGGTGACACGGATCTCCGATGGCGGCGTCTCGCAAGCGACCTACGAGGCGGCGCGGGTGCACTTCAGTGAGAAGCAGATTCTCGAGCTGATCATGGCAACGATTGCGATCAACTCCTGGAACCGTATGGCTATTGCGACAGGAATGACAAATCGCTAAAAACTAGGAGATATGTGCCTCGAACCACTGCCGCGCCTTTTCGCGCTGGGCCGGACTCTGGCGTGCGCTGATTTGCCGGTTCAGCTCGAGCATTGTGACTTTAGCGAGGGATTCGCGCCACGCCCTTTCGGCCTCCCACATGGCATTTTTGATCTCACAGAAGTGCGGGTGTCCGGGGGTGAGCTCATTGGTCGGGAAACAGCGGGTGATCTCGGTGCAATGAAAAAGAGGCTCGAGCCCGTCGATGGCGTTCACGATATCGAGAAGGGTGATCGACGCGGCGGGCCGGGCGAGGCGAAACCCGCCCCGTGGGCCAGGGAGCGACTCGAGGATGCCCGCTTTGCTGAGCGCCTTGAGCTGCTTGACAAGGTAGCTCGGCTTGACGCCGTGAAACGCCGCGAGGGTCGCGCTGCTAAGCGCCACGCCCTCGGGCAACGCCGCCAGGAGGGCTGTGCAGTGCGCGACCCATTCGACGCCCTCGCCGAGTTTCACCACGCGCTCCCCAGCCACGCCCAGAGCGGCGGCCCCAGCAGCCATACCCCGACGACGACTGAGAGAAGTGCCGCGAGCAGCACGGCTCCAGCAGCAGCGTCCTTGGCGAGTTTAGCCAGCGGGTGCCATTCGGGCGAAATGAGGTCGATAGCGGCCTCGAGCGCACTATTCATAAGCTCAAGGGAAAGAACTAGGGCGCAGAGGCTAAGGACAGGGACAACACCCGTGCGCAGGAGTAAGGCCAGCGCAAGAGCCAGCACGCCGACGCCGACCTCGAGGCGAAAGTTGCCGGAGGAGGTCCAAACCGCCCCGATGCCCGAAAATGCAACACCGAACGAGGCGCGCAAGCGGCCTAGCGAGAGAGCAGCGCCAGGATGCGCGTTTGGTTGGCGCGGAATACGGCCCATGCCTCCTCCGTGGGGTGATCGAAGCCGAGCAAGTGAGTGAGACCGTGCGCCGCGAGTGTGGCGACTTCGGTCTCGAGGCTGTGCCCGGCGGCCTCGGCCTGACGTGAAGCGGTATCGAGGCTGATCACGACGTCCCCCAAATGCGGAACGTCGGGCATTCCCGCCTCTCCCTGCTCCATGAGCGGGAAGGAGAGTACATCGGTGGGCTTGTCGACGCCCAGGTGCTCGAGGTTAAGCGCGTGGATCTCGGCGTCGTCGACGAACACGAGCGTCAGCTCCTTGCTGCTCGCGCCGAGTTCAGTGGCGAGCGTATCGAGCGCCTCAGTGAGCGCCTCAGGAGAGGGGTAGCGCTGCACCGCGCCGAGAATTTCGGTCATCTTTCAACCTCTGAATCTCCTCTGCCGAGGGGTAAGTGACGCGGCGGTGCAAGATGGCGGTCAGCATCCGCTCGAAGGTATTGGCGATGACCTCGAGATCACGGAAGTTGAGCGGACTCTCGGCGAGCTGATCGTCCTGCAGGCGCTGTTCGATGAGTCTGTCGATCATCGCCCGGATGCTGCCCTGCGAGGGTTCGGTGAGCGTCCGTGAGGCCGATTCGACCGCGTCGGCGAGCATCAGCACAGCGGTTTCTTTGGACTGTGGCCTGGGTCCGGCGTAGCGAAAGTTGAATTCGCGGACGTTGCCGTCGCCCTCGAGCGCCCGCTTGTAGAAGTAAGACAGTACCGTGGTGCCGTGATGCTCATTGACGAAGGGCTCCAAGGCGGCGGGCAGGCCATACTCACGCAGCAGTTCGACGCCGTCGCGCACGTGGCTGGTGATAATCAGGTACGACAGGTGCGGCGAGGTGCGGTCGTGCGGGTTCTCACCTGCGAACTGGTTCTCGGTAAAAAACTGAGGCCGCCTGAGCTTGCCGACGTCGTGATAGAGCGCCCCAACCCGGGCCGTGAGAGCGTCGCCGCCGATAGCGCTAACCGCCTGATCGACGAGGTTCGAGATGATCAGGCTGTGCTGATAGGTGCCGGGCGCCTCGAGCAACAGCTTTTGGAGCAGCGGGTTCGAGGGGCTCATCAGCTCGAGTAGCCGAAACTCCGTCAAAAACCCCATGTTGCTTTCGGCAAGCGGCAGCGCAGCAACCGCCAAAATCCCCGCGAGCAGCCCGCCACCCAGAATCCAGGCGACTGCCCCGAGCATTTCCGGCGTGCCGAATCCACCGCTCAGCACGGTGTAGGCGGTAAACCCCAGCGCTCCCGCCACGCTCCCGAGCAGGCCGACGATAAGCTGCGCCGCGCGGGTATGGAAGGTGTCAGCAAGCAAGATAGTCGCGGTGCTCCCGGCCAGCACGGTAAAAAGCGTGGCGAAGCTCGCGCCGGGAACCAGGAGTGCCGTGATGACGCTCAGCCAGACGGCGAGGGCAAAAGCTACGCGCTCGCTGAAAAGGAGTGCGCCCAGCAGCGGCAAAAAAGCGATAAAAAGAAACGCGTTATCGGCCAGCAAGGCTAGCCGCTGCGCGACGAGGCCACCCGCCCACAAGATCACCAGAAACGACAGTTGCCCAACCGTAACGCTGCGCCGCAGAGAACTGTAAAAGCCCAGGAGGGGCAGGCTCAGGAAGAGGGCGAAGAGGATACAGGTAACAGCCAGCGTGACGCCCTGCTCGAGCCTCTCGGCCGTGGGATTATAGAGGTTCGCGCCTTCTAGCACGCTCAGGGTGTTCTCGCTGAGGGGCTCGCCCTCGGCGACAATGGTTTCACCGGCGGAGAGCGCCCGCCGTATGGGCCCGACGCTCTCTGCCGCTGCGGCGCGGGCCGCTTCGGTCAGCTCGTCGTTGGGTTCGGCGCTCGCGAGTAGCCGCTCGGTCAGGAGCGCCTGTAACGTCTCCCGCTGCGCTGCAGGCACGAGGGCTGCCGCTTCGCTGATGAGCGTGGGCAACTCCCCCTGGCTGACGCCTTGCGGACGTGCATAGGTGGCAAGAATAAAGCGCGCTACCCGTTCAGGCAGGAGCCCGGTGGCGACCTCCTCGGCGATCTCTTCTGCAACCAGTTCCTGCAACGCCGGAACCGAGCGGTAGAGCGTGGGCACCTGACTTCGCGCAGCCTGACGCTCTCTGGCAGTGGCGACTTCGTCGGTGACCTCGAGGCGCTGGGGTGCGTAGTACGTTTGTGGGCTAGGGGTTCCGGCTGTGAGCTTGGTCGTAGCGCCCGCGCTATAGACGCTATAGAGAAGCGCAGCTAGGGTGAAAGCGAAAAGCAGGCCCGTGGTCCAGAAGCGGCGCTTGGGTAGATCGCGCCGCCGCCGCCACGACGAGAGTGCGCCGCTACGACCCCTGGAAGCGGTCATACGCCTTGACGATCCGCGCCACGAGCGGATGCCGCACCACGTCCTGCTCGCTGAAATAGATAAACGAAATGCCCTCGATGTCTTGCAGGATGCGTTCGCCCACCTTGAGGCCGCTCTGCACGTTCTGGGGCAGGTCGGTCTGGGTGATATCGCCGGTTACGACCACGCGGCTGTTAAAGCCCATGCGCGTGAGAAACATCTTCATCTGTTCGGCGGTGGTGTTCTGCGCTTCGTCCAGAATGATGAAAGCGTCGTTCAGCGTGCGGCCCCGCATGAAGGCGAGCGGCGCGACCTCGATGGTGCCATTCTGGAAAAGCAACTCGCCCTTGTCGCCGTCTAGCATATCGTAGAGCGCGTCGTAGAGGGGGCGCAGGTAGGGGTCGATCTTGGCCTGCAAGTCGCCGGGCAAAAAGCCGAGCCGTTCGCCCGCCTCGACCGCCGGACGCGTCAAGACGATGCGCTTGACCCGCTTGTCCTTAAGGGCCTGCACCGCCATAGCGACCGCGAGATAAGTTTTGCCCGTCCCGGCAGGACCGATGCCGAAGGTGATCTCGTTATGCTCGATCGCCGACACGTAGCGGCGCTGCCCCGCTGTTTTGGGGCGTGCCCGCCGGGGCAAACGGTCGGCTGCGCCGCCGGGGGTCGGGCTGTCTTGTGCCTCGGGCGCACCGATACTCGAGAGGTTCAGGTGCTCTATTTCGGTTACGCTCAGGGCCTCGCCGCGCCGAATACTCTCGAGCAGCGAGGTGAAGGTGCGCTCGGCCTCGGCAACCTCGGTCGCTTCACCGGACAAGCGCAGCTCGTCGCCCCGTGCGACGACCTTGGCACTCAGTTTGTGACGTAAAAGTTTCAGGTTTTCGTCGTTCTGCCCGAATAGCGAGAAAGCCTCGGCGGGCGAACGCAACTTCAAGGTCGACGTCGCGATAAACGTGTCCTCCTTAAGGTAGAGCGCGGGGGTGAAAGCACCTGATGCCAGATAAGGCCCTTGGCGATATCGTGGGCATCGAACCGCAGCTCCTGTCTCGGTATTGTAGCGTGTTTGGGTCGATCGAGGCGTTGTACGCGTATAGGCGGCGCTTCACTAAGACTGCTAAAAGAAGACTCGAGGCTCGTCAGCGGTTCGCGCCTGCTTTCAAGGCTCTGACCCTCGAGGGACGCGGCTTCAGCTGTGGTGCCTACCGGGCGACGCGTTTCCAGGCTGCGGTTTTCCAGGCTGCGCGTTTGAGGGCGGGTGCGCGCCTTGGTCTGACGCTGCGCCGTACCTTGGGACTTGGGCTGACGAGGCTTGATCAGGGGCTGTGACGAGGTGCCGCGCTGCCCCCCGGCCTCCCGCTGCTGCGCCTCGGCGACGCGCCGCCGGGCCTGCTCGAGCCAGTCTTCTGCTGGAGACGCCGTGGTTTTCGGCAGGGTCGTGGCTTGCGGTGAGGGGCGAGAGGGTCTGTCTTCGGACGTTGGCGTGTCTGGATTTCGGGACTGTGTTTTCTGCTCCCTTTTGGCCCCCTCGCTGCGCTTTTTAAGCAAGTTGCCCAGGGCGGGGAGCAAGAAAAAGAGCGCAGCGAGGATGATCTCGAATGGGATCTGCGGCAGCTGCACGCTCAGGTTCCTTCAGGGTTCTCGGTCGAGCGCGCGATATTGCCGCGCATCTTGGTGTCTGACTGGATGTTCTCGAGGCTGTAGTAGTCCATCACGCCCAGGTTGCCCTGCCGAAAAGCCTCCGCGATGGCGCGGGGCACCTCTGCCTCGGACTCGACGACTTTGGCGCGCATCTCCTCGACCTTGGCGCGGTTTTCCTGCTCGGCGGCGACCGCCATGGCCCGGCGCTCCTCGGCCTTGGCCTGCGCCACACGCTTGTCGGCTTCGGCCTGGTCGGTCTGGAGGATCGCACCGATATTTTTGCCCACGTCCACGTCGGCGATATCGATCGAGAGAATTTCGAACGCTGTGCCTGAATCGAGCCCCTTGGCGAGCACGGTTTTGGAGATCACATCGGGATTCTCGAGCACGGTCTTGTGGCTTGCGGAAGAACCGATCGACGAGACGATCCCCTCACCCACGCGGGCGATGATGGTTTCCTCTCCGGCCCCCCCGACGAGCCGCTCGAGGTTGGCCCGCACGGTCACGCGGGCGGTCGAGATGAGCTGGATTCCGTCCTTGGCGACGGCAGCGACCGAGGGCGTCTGGATCACGCGTGGGTTGACCGAAACCTTGACCGCCTCAAGCACGTCGCGCCCGGCGAGATCGATGGCGGCGGCGCGGTCGAAAGGCAGGCTGATCTGCGCCTTATCGGCGGCGATCAGCGCATCGACGACCCGGTCGACGTTGCCTCCGGCGAGAAAGTGCGCCTCGAGCTGATCCTGGTTGACGTCGATCCCGGCTTTGTCGGCTTTGATGAGCGGCAGGATGATGCGGTTGGGCGGCACCCGCCGCAGGCGCATGGCAACGAGACTGATGAGGCTGACGCGAACCCCTGCTGAAATCGCAGAGACCCAGAGTCCCACAGGAATAATCCAGAAAAAGACGATGAAAAAGACGACGATGGCAGCGGCGATGATCAGAATGGTCATGGTTAAATACTCCTTTATAGATTCAGGATACGAGAAAGGGCGGGCGTTCGGTATCTCTAGCGCGGCCGTACGGTGACACGGTTGCCCTCGACGCGAACGACTTCGACGGCACTATCCTTGGCGATATACCCACCTTCGGACACCACGTCGACGCGGGTTTCGCCGATCAGGACGGTCCCTGCCGGGCGAAGGTCGGTAAGCGCGGTGCCGTTTTCGCCGAAGAGGTCGCGGAGCGGTTGCGGGCGCTGGGCGCTAGCTTCCTCGGGGTCGTGTCGTAGGCGGGCCGAGAGCGTAAGGGGACGAAAGAACCGCGAGTTTGGCAGGAGCCAGAAGGCCAGCCCCAGCGCGACGCCACCGATAATGGTGGTGTAGCCGAGCATGGTGAGCGCGTCGCCCTGAAAGATGCGGGCCACGCCCCAGGCGAGCGCTGCGAAGCCGAGCGCCCCGGCAAAGCCGAAG
>JBMDWS010000508.1:0-8835 GCA_048594695.1 Truepera sp.
CCTCGAGCAGACCGGTAAGGCCGAAAGTAATGGTGTCACCCCCACCACTGGTGCTGGCTGTGCCGGGCACGCGCTGGCCAGTCGTCAGGTTGGTGAGATAAACAGTGTCGCTGGTCAGCGTATCGGGATCCACACCGCCGCTTACCCCGTTGAGGCCGCTGCTGTTGATGGCCGCCGTATCGTAGACGGACACGTTGGTTTCACCATCGTAGGGTCTCGTACCAGTCACCGACGGGACATCTTCTGAAACAGTCGTGAAGGTACTGCTGTAAGTTGGAAAGGCATTACCTGCCGCATCCTCGACACCTCCAGACAGGTCAAAGCGGTATGGGGTGCTGTAGGCGAGGGCAGCTTCGGGCTTGAGAACGAGTCGCTTGGCGTCGTTGTCGACCTGCACTGCGGCGGCAACCTGCTGGCTGCTGGTTAGGTTGGTAAGCGTCACCGTGTTGGCGTTGGCACTTGTTAGGTTGACGCCACCCTTGGGCAGATTCAGCTTGAGCTTGACCGCTGCGCCGACCGAAACGTCTCGTGTCCCCTCGGCAGGAGTGCCACTCAAAACGGCGGGTTCACCTACGGGAACGCCGATAAGCTCGCAGCTCGAGAGGAGCACGAGCAATGAACCAGCAAAAATTCTTTTCACGTTAACGTGCTCCTAAAGGCGAGTAATCATAGAAAAGGCCCATCGACGGATGAGAAGTCACACAGGATCCTTTCATGTAGCACACAGTTACCAAACAAAACACTAACTCTAAAACCTTAAGTGAATCTGAAGTGCACAGCCGCCTTCTCAACATGGGTAGTTTCAGGCACGCCTCTTGCCTCTGAAAGCCGTAGCCTCGAAACTGGCTCCATGAACAAAACGCCTTTTGTGCTGAGTGAGAGGCAGCTCGAGCTGCTCTTCAACATCACCTATTACCTGACCCTCTGCACCTACAAGACGCCACTCACCCCGAGCGAAGCGGCGCGGCTTCTGGACATTCCTGCCAACGTCGCGCACTACCGCACGAAAAGACTTTTCGAGGTGGGGCTGCTCGAGGCCGCCGGGGAAGCGGGTAAGGGCCGCTACCGCAGCGTCGCACAGACGTTTCATATCCCCTCCGAGCTTTCTCATGCCCTTGGCGAAAGTAGCCTCCTGATGCTTGACGGTATGCTCGGCAAACTCCACCGCGCCAACATGGCCCAGGCCGAAAAGTCGTTTTGGGATTACGAGCATCCGGGCACGCCGCTCGAGTTCGATCTGAGCGGTACGATCAACCTTCGCAAAGCCGAACAGCGGAGCTATCCCGGCGTCCTCAATATTTCATCCGTCAACCTGAGCAGCCAGCAGTACAAACGTGTGACCGAGGCGGTTAGGGCGATCCTCGACGATGTGACCGAAGAGGAGGGAGAGAAGACCTGCACATTGGCCTTTATCGCCTTCGACGCGCCCTTCATGCGCTAAAGCCTGACAAAAGCTATGGTAGGCTGACCCAAGGAGGCACGAGCGCGTGGATTTCAAGGTCGGCGATAACGTGGTCTATCCCTCACAGGGCGCCGGAAAGGTCGAGGAAAAGACCACCCGTGTCGTTCTCGGTGAGACCCACGAATACTTGAGAATCTCATTTATTCGGGGTGACATGGACGTGCTGGTTCCCCTCAAAAAGGGTGAAGAGGTGGGCCTACGCCACACCTTTGAGCCGGGCGAGCTGGGGTTACTCATCGAAATTCTGAAAACTTCCGACCTCGAGCTGCCCCCCCAGTGGCCGCCGCGCTACCGCGCCGAACAAGATATCTTGAGCGGCGGTAACGCTTTCAACCTCGCCCGCCTTATCGGCACGCTGGCCCAGCGCGACCTCGAAAAGGGCCTGGCCGCCACCGAACGCGAGATGCTCGAGGGCGCCAAGGTCATGCTGGCGAGCGAAATTGCCGTGGTCCAAGGAACAAGCCTCGGCGAGGCCCAGAAGCAGATCAACGAAACGCTCGAGGCTCATCTCGGGGCGAATGCCTGAACGCACCCCTGAACCGTCGCCTCCCGCTTCGCTCGCTGTAAGTCAGCTTCCCCTCACCAACCCACGCCGCATCCGTGACCTGCTCGGGCGCTACAACCTGCGCGCCGACAAGGGTTTCGGGCAAAATTTTCTTACTGAACCCGCCGTACTCGGTGCCATCATCGGCGCCGCCAACCTGACCCGGGAGGACACCGTGCTCGAGGTCGGACCGGGTCTGGGTGTTCTGACCACCGAACTCGTGACCCGGGCGGGCTGGGTCACGAGTGTCGAACTCGACGCACGCCTGCTCCCGGCACTCGCCGAGACGCTCGGCAGCCCCGAAAACCTCACACTCGTTCACGGAGACGGCCTCGAGTTCGATCTGTCCACACTCCCGGCGGGCAGCCTGCTCGTGGCCAACCTCCCCTACAACGTCGGCACGCCCATTGTGGTGCGCGCGCTCGAATCGGGACGCTTTCGGCGGCTCGTATTCCTGGTTCAAAAGGAAGTCGCGCAGCGCCTCACCGCCGCGCCCGGAACACCCGCCTACGGGGCACTTTCCCTTATCGTCGCGCATTTCGGGCACGCCACCCGTGTCCGCGACGTGCCTCCGAGCGCTTTTCTGCCGCCCCCGAGCGTCACGAGCAGCGTCGTGCGCATCGAAACCTTCCCTGACAAAAGACCTGATCCCGGCCTGTTCAAACTGATTCACCAAGGCTTTGCCCACCGCCGCAAAACGCTCAAGAAAAATTTATTGATGGCCGCTTACCCCGCCGCAGCCGTTGAGACGGCGCTCGGTGCAGCCGGACTCGATCCTCGTATCCGAGCCGAGGCGCTTGCACTCGAGACCTTCGCCACTTTGTATCGGCACCTGTTCGAAGTTTAGCATTTGCTTATGGAATGTGAAGAGCGTTGCTTATTTTTGTGACACTGTGCACTTATATGTTATAAATACAGGAAGGTACCTCGACAGACAGGCAAGGCCACCCGAAATAGGCTATACTGTCGCAGGCGTTACATATCAATCTATTTTTGTGTTCGGCGCTGACGCCGTGCCCTAATGTTTTTGACGCGCAACACGTGTTAGCGCGCGTTTTACGGAGTCGAATGACCAAGTTTTTTGTGGTGGGGGATGTCACAGTTGACCAGATGTACTTCGTCAACGACCTGCCCGATGCAGGCGGAGAGGTTACAGCGAGCCGCGCCGTGCTCGAGCCGGGAGGTGCAGGGGGCACCATTGCCACTGCCCTCGCGCGGCTCGGCAACGAGGTGACACTCGCAGCCCGGGTTGGGGCCGGACCCTTTGCCGACCTCGCCCTCAAGCACGTCCGGGCCGCGTCGGTCAATATCGATCATGTCCAGACCGATCCCAGTCTGCAGACGAGCAGTGTGACGCTGCTTATTACGCCCGACACTCAGCGCACCATGATCAGCGGCGGCGGCGCGAGCCGCAACCTCGACGCCACCTTTTTTCAGGCCGACGCCGTTACCGCCTGTGACGCGCTCGTGGTGAGCGCCTACAGCCTGATCGGAGGCCCGCAACGAGAATACGCGGTGCGCGCTCTCGAAACGGCCCGCAAGGCCCGCCTGACCACGTTTATCGACATGGGTTCGGGCGCTGCCGACGCTCTGCGCGAACGGCTTCTGGCGCTCGTGGGCAATGTCGACTACCTTCTCATGAACCGCCGCGAACTCTTTGCCCTGACGGGTGAAACCTCGATTTCGGCGGCGGTTTCGGGCTTGGCGGCACGCGGCATCAAGCGGGTGCTCGTGAAACTCGGCGAGATGGGCTCGATGGTCATCACACCGGAACTCACCGAACTCGTCGAGGCGTTGGAGATCGACGGGGTGCTCGAGTCGACCGGCGCGGGCGACTATTACACCGCCGCCTTTGCCCACGGCGTCATGCAGGGCTACGACCTGCACTACGCCGCTCGGCTCGGCAACGTCGCGGGAGCGCTCAACGTGACCGCCATCGGCGCGCAGAGCTGCACGATCACCGCCGCCACGCTCTACCGCTACGCCAAGGACATGCTGACCTCCGGCACCGCCTGAACCTGCACGGCTCACGGGAAAAGCTAGAATAGACCATGCGCCGCATCCTGTTTCCCCTTCTCGCCCTGGCGCTTTTCCTGTTGACCATACCGAGTCAGGCGCTGGGACAGACTTCGGCGACGCAGGATTACGCGGCGCGGTTCGACGCAGCCTGGCAGCTCGTCGCGGAGCGCTACTGGGATCCTGAATTCGGCGGCGCCGACTGGCAGGCACTGCGAACCGAGTACCGGCCCAAAGCCCTGGCAGCCAAAAACGAACAGGCCTTTTACGAGGTGCTCGAGACACTCTACGACGAACTCGGCGACCACCACTCGACCTTCGTCCCGCCGCAAAAGGTCGCCCGAATCAGGCAAGAATACGGCGACCTGCCGTGCCTCGGGGTGTTCGGCTTAGCCCAACGGGGTGAGCGGCTGGGTCACGTCCGCTACCGGCTCGAGGGAATGGTCGGCATCCTGCGCGTGCCCGACCTGGCGACAACCGGCACCGCGTCCTTTATCCGCGAAGCCGTACAGCGCCTCACGCGGGCAGGCGCGACCTCGTTCGTGCTGGACCTACGTGGCAATCCGGGCGGGCGACTAGTAGAGATGATGCAGACCGCCGGGATTTTTACACGGGGCTTTCTATGGCGCACCATCACCCGCTGGACGCTCCCTATCCCCTACCCGGCACTTGGACGGATCGAAACGACCGCGCCCCTGGTCGTCCTTATCGATGGCGGCGTCAACAGCGCCGCCGAAGGACTGGCGGGCGCGCTACAAAGCCGGGGCCGTGCACGCGTTTTCGGGCAGACGAGCGCGGGCAATGTCGAGGCAGTCCTGCCCTTTTGCCTGCGCGACGGCTCCCAGGCCTGGATCGCTACGGGTGTACTGGCCCCCCTCGGGAACCCGAGCTGGGAAGGACGCGGGGTCGTCCCAGACATGCCCACCCGCACCCCCCTCCGCGACGCTCTGACCTACCTGCGCGGCCTGTGAAGGGCGAACGGATCACTGCAGACATCTGGCGCTTCCCTCTGCCGAGCCGCACCCTACCGCCCTACGACCACACCAACAGTTACTTGCTCGGGGAGGGTGAAAACGGCGTACTGGTCGATTGCGGCAACGACGACCCAGCGGTCCTCAGCAACCTCGAGACAAGCCTCATGGACCACGGCGTCACGCGGCTGCGGGCACTGCTCCTGACTCACACGCATCCCGACCACGACGCGGGGGCGGCGGCGCTGCGCGAACGCTTCGGCCTGACGGTCTACGCGCACCCGCTCGAGGCTAGGCACGAAAGTGGCGGCCCGTTCGAGCCTCTCGAGGACGGCACCACCCTGCACGGCGTGCGCACGCACTACACACCCGGTCACAGCCCCGGTCATCTGAGCTTCGAGGTGCCGGGCGTGCTGCTTGTCGGTGACCTGCTGGCGGCACAGGGCTCGACGTGGGTGGGCGTGCCGGGGGGCGATGTAGCGGCCTATATGACGTCGCTGGAGCGTGTGGCGAGTCTGGTTCAGGCACACGACATCCCTGTGCTCGGACCGGGTCACGGCCCCGTCGTGACAGCGCCGCTCGAGCGTCTCGAGGCCGTGCGCTCCCATCGCCTGGAACGCGAAGCGCAGGTGCTCGATGCGCTTCGCCAACCCCGGACGCTGACGGACCTGCGAGAAATCATTTACCCGGGCCTTCCCGAAGAAGCCGTCAAGGCCGCCAACGGTTCCCTACTGGCGATCCTTGCCAAGCTCACGCTCGAGGGCCGCGCCACAGAAGTTCATGCTACAAAAGGACCCGCACCAGCGGTTCATGACACATCCAACGCTCCTGCAACCGAGGCGAGATGGACGTTGCGCTAGCCGTCGGCAGCGTTCTGGTGCTGATCGCTATCGTCAGTACCCGCTTTGCCAGCCGCTTCGGGATGCCCGCGCTGATTCTTTTTGTCGTCATCGGAATGTTAGCCGGAAGCAGTGGTCCTGGTGGCATCATGTTCGCCGACTATCACCTCGCCTTCGAGGTTGGCCTGCTGGCGCTGGCAGTCATCCTCTTTAGCGGTGGCCTCGACACACGTTACCGCCTCTTTCGCGCCTCTCTCCTGCCCGGCGCGCTGCTCTCGACCGTCGGCGTCGCCCTGACCATGCTGGTCGTCGCACTTTTCAGCTGGTGGCTGACGCCGCTTTCGCTTACCGAAGGGCTGCTTCTGGGCGCAGTTCTCGCTCCAACCGACGCTGCGGCTGTTTTCAGCGTGCTCAAGGGACGCGGATTACCCGCACGGCTCCGGGGAGTGCTCGAGACCGAATCCGGCACCAACGACCCCGTCGGCATCTATCTCACCATTGCCCTCAGCACACTTCTGACCACGGGTGAGACCAACGTCTGGCGCTTTTTGGGCGGCATCGTGCTGCAACTCCTGCTCGGTGGGCTTCTCGGTTACGGCTGGGGGCGCGGCCTGACTTGGCTCATCAACAGCGTGAAGCTCGAGACGCACGGACTCTATCCGGTTATGGCGCTTGCAGGCGGCCTCCTCGCCTACGCTGCCACCAACCTCCTCGGTGGCAACGGCTTTCTGGCGATCTACATCGTCGGGCTGGTTCTCGCCAATCGGCCCCTGTCACACCGCCTGAGCATTCTGGACTTTATGGAAGGCGCCGCCTGGGGCGCACAGATCTCGATGTTTCTTTTGCTCGGGCTGCTGGTTTTTCCCGACAGGCTGCTCGCCATTCTGCCGGTCGCACTACTTGTCACGGCTGTCCTGATTTTCGTGGCGCGACCCCTCGCTGTCTGGCTCACCTTGCAACCCCTCTACCGCCTCACCCACCACTACCGCTTCACCTGGGAGGAGCAACTCCTGCTGATGTGGGCAGGACTCAAGGGGGCGGTACCAATCATCCTGGCGACGCGTCCGCTACTCGAGGGCGTCCCCAGCGGTGAGCGCCTCTTCAATATCGTCTTCGTGGTGGTCATCGTGGCGACGACGCTGCAGGGTTTGACCGTCGTGCCCCTGGCCCGCAGGCTGGGCCTGACCCACCCGGAGCCGCCCCAGGCCCCGCTGCGGCTCGAGCTGGGCGGCGACGCGCCCCCTGGCAGCGCCGTCCACGACGTGTTCCTGGAACCCACCCACCGCCTCGTGGGGCGTACGCTCACGGATACGCTGATGCCCGAGGGCGTGGTCGTCGCGGCGATCTACCGGAACAAGGCGCTCGTCGCACCCCGTGGCTCAACGGTCTTTCAGGCGGGCGATCACGTCTATTTTTTAAGCAGCGGCGAAAATGCGCGCCTCGACGCGCTGCTGGCCCGGCGTGAAGCGCTGCGACAACGTGGCCCAAGCCCGAACGGTTGACTCGAGGCGAAACGGGCACCCCAAGGGATGCCCGCCCGTGATTTTCACGACTTGACTTTCTGTCTCACCAGTTTCGTCGTCAGCCCTCTCAGCTAATCGTGTACCGCTTCTCCCGCAGGAGACACGACATACCACACCTCTCCGACGTCCTGGCCCGTGGTATCCCCGGGAGCTGCGTCCTTGACCCAATAGTAGAGAGGCCAGCCGCCGTAAGTTACCTGCGTCGACCCGTCGGTTCGTTCGGTGGTCCCCAAGAGCGACGCGTCAACGCCCTCACCAGGGGCAGCCTCACCGTCGGTCAGGAGCGGGGGCCAGGCCGAAGCGCAGTCGTCGTAGCAGGTGCTCTCCCCCGCCGTGTCTTTGGTGAAAAGATAGAGCGTCATGCCACTACCATCGACCAGAAACGTCCCAAGATCGTCGTTCTGCGCTACCGCTAAGGCAGCAGCCTCTGTCGGTGCTGCGCCGCCGCTGGCATCCTGTGCCGAGACCGTCCCCAAACCTGTCAGAACAAGCAGGCTCACAATCCATGTCCGAAACATCTTCACCCCTCCTAGAACGAACCCACCACGACAGGTTTACCCGCCGAGGTCTTGACCTTCACGCCCGTGCCGGACGCCACGGCTGGCACAGCCTGTCCACGATCTGAGTTGAGCTCGAGCCGCCCCTCTCCGAAACGGTTCACCCGCGCCCCGCCGACCCGTTTGCCCGAAACGAAGACCCCGAGCGTCTGCCCGCTGAGCGCCCGGACATTTTCGACCTCGACCTGAAACTCCCGCTCGCCGCCCGCATTCTGGTATTTGGCTTTCCCCTTGGCTACCGCAAATCCGGGGGCCGCACCGAGTCTCACCTCGAGGCGCGTTCCCGAGTCCTTGAGTGAAGTGAGCGTCGGCAGTGCCTGCTGTCCACATCCCACCAGCGCGAGCGCCACCAGACCGGCTGAAACCATCTGCTTGATCACGTCGTTCCCCTTTCGTCTTTCACTCCGCAGTCTGCCGCACACCTCACACCGCACACCAGGGCATTAGGTCTCACGGGGCCACCCGACCAAAGTCGGACAGCCCATCCGACCGAAGGCGGGTTTTCCCGCAGGTTCCAGGGCGCGCATAATGGGGGTGAAGGTGTGGGTGACCCGTGCGTACAATCGTCCGAACCTGGCAGCGGCTCAGCCTAGCGTGGCGCTTCAACCTCGCCAGTCTGCTCATTTTGCTGCTCAGCGGCCTGGTGCTCGGCTGGTGGGTGGGCGAGGCCATCGAGGTCGGCGTCGTGCACCGCTCAGCGGCAGCGACCGCCCTTTACGTCGAGAACTTTATCGTCACCGAGTTACAGGAGCTGGGAAATAGCGCGTGGCTGTCTGAAGATCACGTCGCCAGGCTCGAGCGCCTCCTGGCCTCGACGCCGCTCGGGCGCGAGATCGTGGCGATACGGATCTGGGGGCCGGGCGGGCGCATCGTCTACGGTGAAGGCGCGGGCGAGACGTTCCCGGTTAAGGACGAGCAGGCAC
>JBMDWS010000509.1:0-1730 GCA_048594695.1 Truepera sp.
AAGATCAGCGGCCTGGTGCGGGCACGAAAAGAGATCAATAACGGGATCGATACGGTGCTGCAAGGCTTTGCGACCCGTCCTGAGACGGGACGGCCAAGAGTCCATATCTTCCGCAACTGCAAGAACCTCATCCGCGAACTCTCGATGTACGCCTGGGCAACGATGCACGACAAGGGCGTCGAAAACCACGCTGTAGACACACTTCGCTACATTTTGCATAGCAAGTTTCACGGTCAATGGAAATCAGGCTCGTACCTGGGGAAGGCTAACCTTTGAACTTCAACTATACAGACCAGGTGCTAGCTGAACTTCGCGCCCAGTGGGAATACAGCCGGGTCACGAACTTTGCACTCTACGAGCGTTACTACGGCGGGGATCACCCGTGGGAGAGTGCGGTCAACGCCGACATGCGTAACGAGCGGGACTCGGACGGTTCGCTGACGAACGAACGTTTTTGGAAGCCAGCAAACATGGCTTACGTGGTGATCGAGGAGGCGGTAGGGTACTGGGCCGGGGCCGAAGTCGAGATACTCGTGTCTCAGGGCGGCGTCCGGGACACAGAAAAAAGCAAGCTTGTCACGGCGCAGATCAGGAGCATTTTCAATCAGGAACGCGAGGAGATCGCCCGCGCACAGGCGCTCTATGGCGAGGGCATACTCCGGATACGTCCACTCGCGGGGGGCGTGGTCAAGAGCTACGGCGTGTCGCCCTATCAAGAGGGTCCCTGGTGCATGACCTTCTGCGAAGATCCCGACGATCCGTACCGGGTTACGACGTGTGTGTACCAGTTCGTCCAGGGCGACTATCTCTGGGCGCAGCACATGACTGCTTCTCAGATAAGGCTCGTAAAGCTCGCTCATATCGGCAGTCTAGGCTACCGGGGCATCCGCGCCTCGGCGGCGGATATGAACGGCATGAGCTGGCTGGGCATCGGTGAAACGGTCCAGAGCGTCGAGAACCCCTGGGGCATCGTCCCCGTTTACTCCTTCGTTAACGGCAACGGGGCCAGCGACCTGTTCCCCATGCTGCACGCGCAGGACTCATTAAATAAGGCCATCTTCAATTTAGAGAGTTCAGCCGAGTTTCACGGCTTTCCCTTGCTCGAGGTGCGCGGCTATAACGGGCGCTACGACCCCGATGGCGCGCCCCTGGACCTGACCGTAGGCGCCGGCTCGTACATCCTGGTCGATGAAAAGGGCGGCGTGAAGCGGCTCGAGGCGGGTGAGCTCACGCAGCTGCTCGCGGCCGAGTCTCGCGGGTACTTGCGCGTGGCGCAGCAGGGGCGAAGTCCTGCGGTGCTGATGGAGTTCAAGGGTTTGGGAGATTCCGGGCGCGTGCCCGGTTTTCTTTTGGAGCCCTTGAAGATGCGCATGAACTCGAAACTCTCGGGAGCCAAGCACGCTTTAGAGCTGCTCGCTCGTGACCTGCCCCGCTACGGCCTCAAGGGCGCTATTCCCCTGGAGGAATATCAGCTCGACGTCGAGATCAAGCTGCCCCTGCCCTCCGACAAGATCGGGGAGGCCGAGGGACGTGCTCGCGAGGTCGATGTAGGCGCGATGACGCGGCAGCAGGCCGCAAGACTTCGCGGTGAGGATCCCAAACAGTTCCTCAGCGAGTGGCAGGAGGAGCTGGTTATAGCCGAAACGGCTAAGGCCGACGCCCAGATCAAGGTAGAAGCGTCCAAACCGAAACCCAAAGCACCGACCTCGAGAGCCCGGTAAGGGTTCCAG
>JBMDWS010000051.1:0-13470 GCA_048594695.1 Truepera sp.
GGAGCGCCACGCCGCGCTGCGCACCTTCGAGGCGACACCCTTCCCCACCAACCGCGATGAACAGTGGCGCTACACCGACCTGAAGCGCTTCGATTTGACAGGCTTGGACCTCGTCGCGGCGCCGCAGGACAAGAACGTGTCCGAGCGCATCCAGATGCGCATCACCGACTCCGACGCCGAGGGTGTGCTCGTCTTTAAGGGGGGCGAGGTCGTCTTCCGCGACTCGAAGATCAGCGAAGCAGGCGTCATCTTCACCGACCTGCGCACAGCCCTCGCGGAGCATGAAGACCTCGTACGAAAACACCTCTACAGCGTCGTCAACGCCACGCAGTCCAAGTACACAGCGCTTAACTCAGCCTTGTGGCAAAACGGCAGCTTCCTGTTCGTCCCCAAAGATACCGAGGTCGAGCTGCCCCTCGGTGCGTTCTATTCGGCGGATAAAGGCGGCCTCAGCGCGCCGCGCACGCTGATCGTTCTGGAAGCCAACGCCCGCGCAACGTTTATCGACGAATACACGTCCGAAGAGTTCGGGGAACGCTTCTTTACCACAGGTTCGGTCGAGATCATCCTGGGCGACGGGGCCAACCTGCGCTACGTCTCGCTGCAAAACTGGAGCCGCACGGTCGCCCACATCAACCGCATCAAGGCGCGGCTCGGTCGCAGCAGTCGTCTCGAGGCCCTGACCGTTTCGCTGGGTGCCGACGCCGCCCGCGCCGAAGTCGAATGCGTGATGGACGGGCCCGGCTCCGAGTCGGAGATGCTGGGTCTCTACTTCGCCGACAAAGAACAGCACTACAACCAGTACACCCTGCAGCATCACCACGCCGACCACGCCCACTCGGACCTGCTCTTCAAGGGCGCGCTGCGCGACGGCTCGAGAGCCGTCTACTCGGGCCTCATCAAAGTCGACGAAGGCGCACAGAAAACCGATGCTTACCAGACCAACCGTAACCTGCTGCTCGACTCGGACTCCTACGCCGTGTCGATTCCGCAGCTCGAGATCGGCGCCAACGACGTACGCTGCTCGCACGGTTCAACAACCTCGCCTGTCCCCGAAGATCAGCGCTTCTACCTGATGAGCCGTGGGCTACTTCCGGAAGTCGCGGAGCACGTCCTCGTCACCGGGTTTCTGCACGAGGTCACGAGCCGCGTGACGCTTCCTAAGGTCGCCGAATACGTCGAGCGCATCGTACAGGCCAAGCTCGGCGTGCCGGGTGTGGACGAGAAACTCTGAGCGTGACCGAAACCTTCACCGATGTCGGAGCTGTTGCAGACTTTCCCGAGAACACCATGCACGCACTCACCGTGGCGGGCGAAGCCGTGCTGCTCGTGCACCAAAAGGGTGAATTCTACGCTGTGCCCGACCGCTGCACCCATAAGGAATATCCGCTCCACGACGGCGAACTTTTGGACGGCGCAGTCAAATGCGACTGGCACGGGGCAAAGTTCAACTTAACCACCGGCAAGCCCACTATCCCGGCGGTCAAGAAGCTGCGGCTCTATCAAGCACGCGTCGAAAACGGTCGGGTCGGTATCTCACTCCAGGAAGTCTAGGGCGGTCCGCTTAAAGTTTCCTCACGCACTTGTTTGTAAGACAGGATAATGTGACGAGGGTACGGCTGTTGCTAGCGTACCTGAAGGTTGCACTGGGTCACATAGACATGGGCACAGTGCAGATCGACCAAACCGGGAGCCTACTCCCGGTGGCAGAAAGAGGTGCTATGAAACGTATTTTGCTTACATCGGTAGCGGCCCTGACGCTAGGTGGGGCTATGGCGCAGTCCAACTCCTTTCCGGACGTGCCCGCAGATTCCTACGCTGCGGACGCCGTCGCACAGCTCGTCGAGCTAGGGATCGTCAACGGCTTCCCGGACGGAACCTTCAAAGGTAACGACGCCTTCACGCGCTACCAGGCCGCGCTGGTCGTCAGCCGCCTGCTCGACGTGATCGAGGAGAACACAGCCTCGGCCGGGGCACTCAGCCAAGAGGACCTCGCGACGGTCAACAACGCTGTTCAGGAACTCCAGGGCGACCTCACGGAGCTGACCAACCGTGTAACGGCGCTCGAGGAGTCCGGGACGCCCGCCGACGCAGACGCCCTCTCGGCTCTCACCGACCGCGTGAGCACGCTCGAGGCTGCCCCGCAGAGCAACGTCGCCGACACCGTGACCGCGCTCGAGGGCCGCGTCGCTGCGCTCGAAGCCGCGCCCGCCGCAAGTGCAGACACCACCGCCTTGCAGGATCAGGTTACGGCGCTGACCGAAAAGGTCAACAGCCTCGAGGCTCAGCTGAGTGGCGACATGGGTGCGACCAGCACGGAAGAACCTGCGGTGACGCTCGAGGAACCCGTCGCGGCGCCTGAAGCCGTCGCCGTGACGCCTGAACGCGGCAAGTTCTACTTCGGCGTTGCTGGCCTCTACGAGGTCAACGCTGCCGACAACCTCCGCTTCCGCCCACGCGTCAAGCTCGGCGTCGACGACATCGTCGGGGGCTTCGGTCTGCGCGTCGCTGCAGACTACGGGCGTCAGTCGCTCATTGTCACCGATCCGGGCTCACTCGCGGCCTCAGGTCACCTGACCTACACCTTCGGCGCACCTTCGGTTAGCGCCTACCTCGGCGTCGGCGGTGGCTATCAGCTCAACGAAACTCCCCTCGGCCTTTCCAGCGCTATCGAGAGCCCCTTCGCGGGCGGTCTCCTCGGCGTCGAGTTCGGCTCCGGCCCCATCACCCTCTTTGTCGAGGGCACGCTCGACTACTACTTCAACCCCATCACCGACCCCAACTACACCAAGATCAACGAGAACCTCTACCCGACCGCCGCGATCGGCCTCAACATCCGTCCGTAACAGCAGGCATAAAAAAGCCCCCTCGCTTGGAGGGGGCTTTTTTATGCCGTTTGTTTTTAGCCCGAGCCGAACGCGCCTAAACCTCCTGGGGTCTATCGGCAGGCTGCGGTACGGCGTACTCGGACACCTCGGCGATAAAGCTTCCACGTAACTGTTCGGTCCGGCGCACAGGCAGGCGCTCGGTCAGCGAGAGCGCGTAGCGAGAGAGCTGAACGAGGTTTTCCTGCACGCTCTGACGGACGCAGAACTCGCCATTGTCCACACGGCTGACCAGGTTGAAAGGAGCCTCGGCAAGCACGTTGAGCACGCCCAGCGCCTGCTCGCGGGTCAGGTCGGTATCGACGATGACGTCCTCGAGCAAGAAGACCGAGGGTGCCCGGAGCGAGGCGAGGCGCTGCAAGACGGTGGAAAAATCGCCGCGAGCGTCGACCCGCTTTTCCACCATGCGCTCGAAGCGGCGCAAACCTTCCTCGAAGAGGCCGTCGCGGGCGAAGTGCAGCTCAAGATCGAAAGGGCTAACCGGCACCGCTGCCACCAGATCGAGGGCGCGCTCGAGGCCCTGCCACGACCAGAGGGTTGCCTTGGCTTGGCGTGCCGGGGCCTGCAGACGCAAGAGGTCCTGATGTGCGCCGAAAACAGCCAGATGCGTCGCTTTCAGCTCGCGCTTGCGGGCCAAGAGCTGCGTCCAGTCGAGGCGTGCCCCGTCGGCCAAGAGCTGCACCAGCACGCTATACTTGCGCCGCCCGAGGTCGGCGTGCGCCAGAAGTTGCATGAAGCTGCGGGGCTCGATGCGAAAGCCAAACGCCTCCAGCACGGTTCGGGCACGGGACTGCAGCGTGCTGTCAGCAACCGGCGCAGCGGAATTGAGCGCGAACCCTTCCTCGGCGCGGGACGGCGCGATCGGCACCACGCTCGGGCGGGTATAGCCCCCGGTCGAGGTCGACGCGTAGCCGGGCGGGCCGTCGGCCTCCGGCGCAAACTGCCAGCGGCCCTCGTACTTGCTCAGGCGACCGTCCGCCTGCAGAACAGCGGCGAGGTCGAAGTCGGCGGGCATGTCTTCAAACATGGCGCGAATCTCGCGCTCCGAAAGAGGCGCGCGCTCGACGACCCGGTCGACAAGCCTACGCTGCACCTCCTTGCGGCTGTAGTCGGCGCGGCGGGGGCGCGCTGTGGGGGTTAGGGTGTAGCGGTCCCCTTCACGGCTGATGACGAGCAGGTCGTTGGGCTCGAGCGCGTGGCGGCTATAAAAGGGACCGACACCGCCTACCGTGGTGGCGTCCAAGAGGGTCAGCTCGAGGGTCTCACCCGTCTCGGTGTCGAAGGCCTCAAAGCGTCCCTCACGGGGGAAAAAGCCTTTAGCAAGGGGCGTCAGGTAGATACGCCCGGTCTTCAGGCAGTTTCGGGTGATGTGATACCTATGGGTGTCGGGCATGGTCTCCACCTCATGATTGTCAACGCTGTGGGTACTGTGTCGCGGATTGAGCGCGGCGGCGCACGGTGTTGTCAGGTGAGTCTATCAGACCTGCCGAACCGGGGTAGCCGATGGTCGTGCCGCCCGCGTCGGGGGTCTGTCGCAAACCTGTACCCACAGCTACAAAGACGCTCTTCAGGGACGTGCCAGGCGAAACTCGTCCATGTGAAAGGCTGGGCTGACGATACAAGAAACCAGCGTCGGCTCGTTGCCCTCGTTGCGCGCAGTCTGCCAGATGCCGGGCGGCACGAGCCTTTGCGGCTGCTCCCCTGCCGCGAAATCCGGTCCCAGCTTTAACACTGTCGCCTCACTCTCGTCCGGCCCTTCACCAGAACCTCCGAGGTGCAGCGTCAGGGAGCTGCCCAGATGATAGAGCCACAACTCAGCCGAGGCGATGACGTGCCAGCTCGAGACCTCGCCCGGGTGCAGCAGAAAGTAGATGCTCGACGCGCTCGCCCGCGCCCCGCTGTAGCGGCTCCCGAGCAGGTGCTGCGGCAGCACCTGCTCCGAGCGCCACAGCTCGCGGTAGTACCCGCCCTCGACGTGGGGCTCGAGACCGAGGCTTTCGACCAGCGGAGAGAGAGAACGCGACACGCCTAGCGCTTGTGGTAATCGCCAAAGACCAGTACGCGGCGACGCTTGCGGGCTGGCACTGCAGCGGTTGCGGGACTGGCTACGGGACTGGTCGTGGGACCGGCTGTAGAACCGGTCGGCGCGGGAGGGGGCGCAGACGGGGCCGACGCTGCAGGACTCGCCTCGGACCCGTTACCCGACCCTCTCCCCCGACCCCGGCGCGAAGCGCGGAAAGCACGGTTCTCGCGCCGCGCCCCGTCCTCGGACGGCAGCTCTCCCGACAGGTCGTCGTCGTCGCCTCCGAGAGCCCCGGCGTGCTGCTCGGGTGAGCGGTCCTTGCTGGCGCTAGATCCCCCGCTCGAGGCCGAGAGCGGCGTTTTCAGGTGGCGAGGTGGGCGCTGGGGCTGACGCTCTTCTTCTTCCGGCTCGTCGGGCAACTCGGCACTGCTCGGCCCCAGGTCGATCTGCCGGATGGTCGGGTTGGACGAGAGAATGCGCACCTCCATACGTCCCCCGAGGCGGTACTTTTTCTTACTCGACTTGCCGAGCATCATCATCTGATCCTCGATATACATGTAGTAGTCGTCGTCGAGCTGCGACACGTGCACGAGCCCCTCGACTCCGTTGGGCAGCGCCACGAAGATACCGAAGTTGGTCACGCCTGTGATCAGGCCGTTGAAGACCTCGCCCCGGTGCTCCTTGGCCCAACGGGCATGGTAGTAGCGGGTCAGGTCGCGCTCGGCGCTCTCGGCGAGCCGTTCGCGCTCGCTAGTTTGCTCGGCAAGGGCCGGGAAGTCGCTCCGCAGGCGCTCTTTTAGCGTCGGAGAGAGGCGATTCTGCAGAGATGCCCGCAGCACCCGGTGCACCACCAGGTCGGGGTAGCGCCGAATGGGCGAGGTGAAGTGCAGGTAGTGCTCGAAAGCGAGGCCGAAGTGCCCGAGGTTCTCGGCGCTGTAGCGGGCCTGCTTGAGCGAGCGCAGCAGCAGCGTGTTGACGAGTTGCGCTTCGGGTTTACCCGCCGCCTCGCGGATAATCGCTTGCAAGTCTTCGGGATCGACGTGCGCGTTGTCGAGGGTGTAGCCGAGCCGGGCGAGACTCCCTTGCAGGGCTTGCAGCTTGCTTTCGCTCGGGTCCTCGTGGACACGGTAAAGGGCTGGGATGTCCTTGCTCGAGAGGTCCTGAGCCACGAGCCTGTTAGCCAGGAGCATCAGCTCCTCGATAAGCTGCCGCGCCTGATTGGAGCGAATCGGGGTGACCTCGAGGTCGCCCCCTTCAGCCACGTCGACCTTGGCCTCGGTGAAGTCGAAGTCGAGCGCACCCTTGGCAAGCCGTGCCTGTCTCAGGGTCTGGGTCAGCTTGAGAAGCTGCGTCAGGTCACGTCCGAGCTTGCCTTTACCCTTAGGCAGCTTGTCCCCATCGGCGAAGGCCTGGACTTCCTCGTAGGTGAGACGGGCGTCGGAGGTGATGACCGTTTCACGGACCTGCATGGTCTTGACCTCGCCGTCTCTGGTCAGGTCGACGATGACCGAGAGCGTCAGGCGCGGCTTGCCCTCGACCAGCGAACAGACCCCGTTAGAGAGCTCCTCGGGCAGCATCGGCAGCACCTGACCTGGCAGGTAGACGCTCGTCGCCCGCTCCTTGGCTTCCTCGTCGAGGCTGGTTCCTTCCGCGACGTAGTAGGACACGTCGGCAATATGAATGCCGACACGCAGGAGCGCCTCTTTACCCTTACCGACGCGCTCGAGCGAAATAGCGTCGTCGAAGTCCTTGGCGTCTGCTCCGTCGATGGTGAACGTCGGTACCTCGCGCATATCGGTGCGCCCGTTCATCATCTCGGGACTGACCACCTCCGGCACAGCCTCGGCCTCAGCCAAGGTTTTGGGGTCGAAGTTGTCCTTGAGGTCGTACTTGACGATGACCGCCCGCGTTTCGATCTCGGGCGAGTCGCCTTCGCCAAGCGCCTCCTCGAGCTCGCCAAAAGGGTCCTTTTCGCCCGATTCCTCGGGCCAGATGATCCGGACGACGATACGCGAGCCCGCTGTGAGTTTGCCGACCGAATCGGGCAGCAGCAAGATGCGTTCACGCAGGCGCGGAGAATCGGGTCGCAAGATGGCGTAGCCCTGGGCGTACTCGAGCGTCCCGACCACGCGGGTATGCTTGCGCTCGACGACGCGCACGATTTCGCCCGAGGGTCGCTCGCCCCCCTCGCTGTTGGGGCGAGCCAGAACGCGGTCGCCGTCCCAAGCCCCGTTCAGGCTTTCGGCGGGGATAAAGAGATCTTTCTCGCCAGTGTCGCCGTCCAGAATCACGAAGCCGTAGCCGCCCGAAGTGACCTGCAACCGTCCCGGCCGCAAGTTCATCTCCTGAGGTAGCCCGTAGGTACGGCGGCGCGTGCGGATGAGTCGCCCCTCTTCCACGAGGCGTGCGAGCTCTCGGCGCAGATCGCTACGGTCGTCGAGCTTGAGACGCTTCTGGATGTCCTGAACATGCCAGGGCCGCTCCGGGTGCTCTTGAAAGAATGTGTATAGCGCTTCTCGGTTGATATCCATTACCCAATATTCTAGCGCGTGCAGGCGTCAAAACGCCGAATCCCCGACCACCAGGGCGTTTGCCCCGTTGCTGCGCCCTCCCGGCACGGTTAAGCTGTTAAACTAGCATCAGGAACACCGACGTCAAAGGAGTCCTATGTTCGTCAAAACCAGCTCAGTCTCGCTCAGAACGGCTCTTTTCCTTGCGCTCTTGCTCGTGCTGCTCGCGGGCTGCCGCGGAAACCCTCAGTTCGAGGGCCGGACACCTCTCGCAGGCAACCAGAATATCGAGTACATTGGCGTCCCGAGCGTCGAAAATATCCCTGCCCCGAACGTGCAACAGATCGCTGCGGCCAAGGCGCGTGTCCCCTACCAGTACCGCGTCAAAAAACCCAACAATCTACTCGACTTTGCAACCAACCTAAACCCGTCCAGCAACCGCTCGGTCCCGGCCAACTAGTATCTTCGCTCGCCTTGACAACGCGCGTTCGCACACGATGCGAACGCGCGTTTTGCTATACTCGTGCCTGTGAAAGACCCCGAGTCTAGGGCGCAAGACGACGCCTTACCCCGAAGTTCCCAGACCCTCGATACCGCGAAATCTCTGTGCTCGTAGCCGTTACGCTCGTCATCGTGCTGCTGACGGCTGTTCTGGCGCTCTACGTCGCCGCCGAGTTCTCGGCGGTCAGCTCGAGGCGCACGCGCATCGAGGAGCTTGCCGAAGGTGGCGACCGACTTGCAGCGCAGCTTTTGCCTATCCTTAAAGACCCCGAAGGACTCGACCGCTACATCGCCGCCTGCCAGATCGGGATCACGCTCTCGAGCCTCATCGCGGGCTTTTACGGTCAGGCGCAGCTGACGCCTTTCGTCGCGCCCTGGCTCGCCGATATGTTCGGCCTCTCACCCCTCGCCTCGGCCTCGATCACCTCGGTAGCGATTCTTATCTTGCTGACCGCCATTCAGGTCGTCTTCGGGGAACTCTTGCCCAAATCGGTCGCGATCCGTTTTCCCGAACGCGTGGCGCTCGCCGCGATGCTGCCGATGCGCTGGTCGCTCGTCCTTCTCAAACCTTTTATCGCGGTTCTCAACGGTTCAGCACTCTGGCTCATGCACCGCCTGGGCATCCACAGTGCCGGAGACCACGCCCACGTCCATTCACCCGAGGAGCTCGAGTTCCTCTTTCGCGAAAGTGCCCGGGGCGGCTACATCGACGCGGGCGAGCGCGAGATGCTGGAAAACGTGCTGCATATTCGCTCCCGCACGGCGCGGCAGATCATGCTCCCGCGCACCCGGATGGTTACGGCGGCGGCCAGCGAAACCCCGCGCGACCTGCTCACGAAACTCGTAGCCTCGCCCCACACGCGCTTTCCGGTCATCGGGCAGAGCAGCGACGAGATTACCGGGATGCTGCATCTGCGCGACCTCTTTCACTATGCTCAGGCGCAGCCAGACGGCGACGTCATGGCGATCATCAAGCCGCTGCCGCTCCTGCCCGAGAGCGTCCCGGTGAGCGAGCTGTGGGCCGAACTGCGCCGTCAGCGCGCCCACATGGCGGTGCTGTTCGACGAGTACGGCGGCGTCGCCGGGCTCGTGACGTTAGAGGACATCATCGAGGAGGTCGTCGGGGAACTGCAAGACGAGTTCGATCAGGAGGTCGAGGCGGTGCGCGAGACCGGCGACGGGCGGGTGCGCCTGCGCGGCGACCTGCTCGTCTCGAGCGTCAACAGCCGCTTTCTTCTGGACCTGCCGACCGATACCGACACGATCGGCGGCCTGATGATGGAAAAGCTCGAGCACAGCCCACAGGTCGGTGAAGAGATCGAGGTCGCAGGTCTGCTGTTTCGCACCGAGGACGTTCACGAGGGCGCAGTGACCGACCTCTCGTTCGAGCTGCCCCCGGCAACCCCCCTCGAGGGCGAAAGGTCGCAGGATGAACGGGGCCAAAACAGATCGTGATCACCTACCTCACCCCCGTGCTCGTCATCGCGCTCCTTATTGCGCTTAACGGCCTCTTCGTCGCCGCCGAATTCGCCATTATCGCCTCCCGCCGCCCCCGGCTCGAGCAGCTCACCAAGGAGGGCTTTCGCAGCGCCCGGACAGTCCAGAATATCGTCACGAGCGCCGCCCGGCAGGACCGCTACATCGCTGTCGCCCAGCTCGGCATTACTCTGGCGACCATCGGCCTCGGGATGTACGGTGAACCGTCGATCGCCAAATGGCTTTACGGCCCGCTCGAGCACACCTTCGGTATCAGCGAAGCCTTGGCTCATACCCTTGGCACGATCGTCGCCGTGACCCTGATGACCTACTTTCACGTCGTGATCGGTGAGATGATCCCCAAGGCGCTGGCGCTGCAGAGTCCGGAACGAACCGCCCTCGCAGTGATCAGACCCATGCGCTTTACGCGGGCGATCTTCTACCCGCTCGTCACGATTCTCAACCTCATCGCCACGGGCTTTTTGAAGCTGCTGCGGATTCCTGTCGAGGGCAACGACGCACGCTACACCACCCAGGAACTTGCCCGCATCGTCAATGAGAGCTTCGAGGGAGGCGAACTCGGTGACGCCGAACAGGTCCTGATCGCCAACATCTTCGACTTCGGTGAGCGCGAGGCGTATCAGGTAATGACGCCGCGCCGCCGCATCAAGGGCGTGCCTGTCGAGGCGAGCGCCGAAGAGGTCAGCGCCCTCATCGACTCCAGCCCTCACAGCCGCTTCCCGGTCTTCGAAAACGACCTCGATCACATCGTCGGGGTGCTGCACGTGCGCGACTTCATCAAACAGCAGAGCGAAGGTACACAAGCCTTCAACCTGCGCTTTCTCATGCGCCGCGCCCCGAGGGTTCCGGAAGGCATGCCCGCCGAACGGCTGCTCGAGGCCTTCAAACGCCTCAAGGTTCATCTGGCTGTGGTGATGGACGAGTTTGGCGGTACGGCGGGCATCGTGACTCTGGAGGACCTGCTCGAGGAAGTCGTCGGGGAGGGCGCCGGAGAGAGCGAACAGCCACCCCGGATCGAAGAGCTGGGCGAGGGCGAACTGCGCGTCCAGGGCAGCGTACCGCTCGACGAACTCAATGAACGCTACGACCTCAACTTGACTTCGGAAACCGCTGAAACCGTCGCAGGACTCGTCGTCGACGAGTTGACACGTCCGCCGCAAATCGGCGACGAGGTCGAAACTGACGGCGTCAAGCTGCGCGCCGAGGCGATCGACGGGCTCGCCATCGAAACGGTCGCGGTGCAGCTTTCGCCCGAGCAGTGGCAACACGTCATCGCCGAACGCGACGAGGGACCTCCGGAGGAGACCGAATCTGCTCCTTCCTCGTCCCGAAGCTGAAAACCGCCTTAACTCACAATCACATATAATGGCGAAACATTAGGCTGGGTCCATTACCGCCAAAGGAGCCACATCATGGCCATTCGCCGCCCTTCACTGACGATCGGCATCGAGGAAGAGTATCAGGTCGTCGACGCCGAGACCCGTGAGCTGAAAAGCTTTATCACGCAGTTTCTGGACGGCGACCACAGCGTTCTGCGGCAGCTCGAGCTCAAGCCCGAACTGCATCAGAGTGTCGTCGAGGTGGGAACCCAGCCGTGGCAGACGGTGCAAGAGGCGCGGCGCGACCTTGTTAGCTTGCGCAAGCAGGTCGCCGACTACGCGGGTGAGCAGGGGGCGCGGATCGCGGCTGCCGGAACGCACCCGTTCTCGAGCTGGCAAACGCAGGAGATCACCCCGCAGGACCGCTACCAGGGCATCGTGCAGGACATGCAGGACCTGGCCCGGCAGATGCTGATTTTCGGGATGCACGTTCATGTCGGCATCGAGGATCCGGATCAGCTCATCGACACCATGAACGTGCTGCGCTACTTTACCCCGCACATCCTGGCGCTCTCCTCTTCCTCACCGCTACAGGAAGGGCGCAACACGGGTCTCAAAAGCTACCGTAGCGCCCTCTTCAAACGCTTTCCGCGCACGGGCCTACCCGCCGAATTCCAGTCCTATAGCGAATACAAGAACTTCGTCGAGGTGCTCGTGCAAACAGGCTCGGTGCCCGACGCCTCGAAAATCTACTGGGATATTCGCCCGCACCACAAGTACCCGACGCTCGAGTTTCGCATCTGCGACCTCTGCACCAGCGTCGACGACGCCATCTGCTGCGCAGCCCTGTTTCAAGCGCTCGTCTTGAAGCACTACAAGATGCGCGTCGACAACATCTCGTTTCGCCGCTATCCGCTCGCCCTCGTCGACGAGAACAAGTGGCGGGCCGTGCGCTACGGAATCCAGGGCAAACTCATCGATTTCGGAAGGCAGGAAGAGTTGCCCGCCAAGGAGCTGCTCTCCGAACTCGTCGGCTTTGTCGACGACGTTCTGGATGAACTCGGCAGCCGCCAGGAGGTCGAACACGTGTTCAAGATCCTCGAGCGCGGCACGAGCGCCGATCGGCAGGTGGAGGTCTTCGAAAGGACGAACGATCCCAAAGCGGTCGTGGACTTTCTCGTCGAGGAAACCCTGACGGGTTGCGAGGCTTAAACAGCGCGTGAGCATCGATACACGGGATGAGCCCCCCGAATCCACAACACGTGAAACGAACGCCCGGGTCGCCCCCGAGTCCGCCTGCAGCGTCCGACTCGGGAACCTCAACGTTCACTACCTTCGGCAGGGCGTCGGACCTCCCCTTCTGCTCCTGCACGGCTTTACGGTGGGGTCCTCGACGCTTACCTACGGCCCGGCTATCGGGCCACTCGCCAAGCATTTCGACGTTATCGCCCCCGACCTGCCCGGTTACGGCCTCAGCGACTCGCCCGATACGCTCTACACCACGGCGGATTACGTGCAGTTCGTGGTTCGGTTTCTGGACGCGCTGAACCTTACGCAGGTCAACCTCGTGGGCTTTTCCAAAGGCGGAGCCATCGCGCTAGGCTTGAGCCTCGAGCACCCGGAACGGGTTCGCAAGCTGATGCTGGTGAGCGCCTACGCCCTCAGCCGCTGGACGGTTTTTCCCATCGTCCCTTACCTCGCCCTGCAAAGCCCTTGGCTAGTGCGCTTCTTCTGGCGCACCCTGCGCCGCTACCGCCGCCTGCTGCCCTGGTACCTGCGTCATGTGATTTTCGGAAACGCGCGAGCGGTGACCGAACAGCTCCTCGAGGAGGTTCGCGCGCCGCTCGCCAAGGAAGGCGGCGAGGCTGCGTTCATGGCCTGGCTGCGCGGCGAGATGGGGCTGCTCCACTACGCCACCGACTACAGCCGCCGTCTCACGGAGCTAAGGGTGCCGACCCTCTTTCTTCACGGCACCCGCGACCGGGTGGTGTCGCCGAGGGGGGCCAAGAGAGCAGCGAAGCTGGCTCCCAACGCCACGCTGCGTCTGGTGCGGCGCTGCGGACACTGGTTGCCGAGGGAGGCAACCGGAGCCCTGGTCGAGGCGAGCAGAACGTTCTTCTCCCGCTGAAGTCGGGCTGTACTGCAGGTTCCCAAGCCCCCGGCAAAAAATGAGGCTGCCCAAGGGCAGCCTCGACACGTGTGGTGGGACGAGCTAGGGGTAGGCCACCACGTAACTCGGCTGCCCGGTGCGGGTGTTGTCCACCTGCTCCCCGACACCGTTGACTACGTGGCGAATCGTCCCGGCCCCAAGGTTGACCGTCAGCACATGCCGCAGACGCACGCCCGGTCTGACGGGCACCTCGAAGCCGTTTTCGGTCACGATATCGGGATTATTCTGGTTGAAAACGTATACACCGCCCCCCTGAAGGCTGTGGTTACGCACATGGTCGGCAACCTTGTACCCGGCCCAGCCGAGTGTGCTGCCATGCTGCCAGTCCCGCTGGGTCGGAGGATCATAGGGCAGCTCGTTCTGATAGAGCACGACCGTGCCGTTTTCACCGTTCCAGATGGTGTTGTACTGCTGGAAGTGCTCTACGAAAAGCCCCGTAGCCGTGACGTTGTCCCCGTTGATGATGGCTCCGTTGCGTCCGACGTTGATGCGCCAGCGCTCGGTATCTCCGTTGACGCCCTCGGTAAAGCCCTCGATCCCGTGATCGGCGCGCCAAACCCAGGTG